>NZ_JBICCO010000011.1:0-106702 GCF_043119405.1 Achromobacter sp. 413638 | reverse complement strand
TGGCAAATTCGGGGCGCCCCGGCCCAGTCGCGCGCGCGGCATTGCCGTAATCGCGCGCTGGGTAAAGGGCCGGGTGGGCCGCCCATTTCCGCTTTTTGGAGTGCAACAATATAATGTTGCGCTTCCTCTCCTTCGATCCCCGTTCCCATGTTGCTGCTCTGGATCCTGCTTGCCACCGTCACCGGCGGACTGCTCGCCGTCGTGGTCGCCAGCTGGCTGGCCTACAAGGTCTTTTCGCAGTATCTGCACCACATGGTCAGTCTGTCGGTCGGCGTGCTGTTGTCGGTGGCGCTGCTGCACCTGCTGCCCGAGGCCTTCGAGTCCGGCGTGGCCGACGCACACGTCCTGTTCGGGCTGATGCTGGCCGCGCTGATCGGCTTCTTCGTGCTGGAGAAGATCGCGTTGCTGCGCCACAGCCATCATCATGAAGGCGATGGCCATCATCACCACAAGGGCCATGACCGCCACGAGGCGGGCCGGGGCGGCGTGATGATCCTGATCGGCAGCTCGCTGCACAACCTGTGCGACGGCGTGCTGGTGGCGGCGGCCTTCCTGACCGATCCGCTGCTGGGCGTGCTGACGGCGGCTTCCATCATCGTGCACGAGGTGCCGCACAAGCTGGGCGACTTCGTGGTGCTGCTGAACGCCGGGCTGGCGCGGCGGCGCGCCTTCTCCCTGATCCTGTTCACCAGCCTGTGTTCAGCCGTGGGCGGCATAATAGGGTTCTTCCTGCTGCAACAGGCCCAAGGCCTGGTGCCGTATGTGCTGGTGGTCGCCGCGAGCAGCTTCCTGTACATCTCGGTGGCCGACCTGATGCCGCAGATGCACGAGCGCGTGTCGCTCGCCGATGCCATCCCGCAACTGCTGCTGGTCGGCGTGGGCGTGGCGCTGATCTACAGCGTCACCACCTTGATGCATCATGGCCATGAGCACGATGCCGCGCCCCAGGGCGCGCCAGTTGTGGAGCACGGCCACCGCCATTGAGGCAGCCCGCGACCGTCCGGCGGCGCCCTTACAGGAGTACGCCATGAGCTTTTCCGCCGCCGCCGGCAAGATCGCCCCCACCGTCATTCACACCGACGCCGCCGGGCTGGCCCACGGCGATTTCCAGCTGCCCGTGGATGACGGCGCCATCGCCGCCTACTATGCCGCGCCCGCCGGCAGGCAGAACCTGCCCATCGTGCTGGTGGTGCAGGAGATCTTTGGCGTGCACGAGCACATCAAGGATCTGTGCCGTCGCCTGGCGCACGCCGGCTACCTGGCGGTGGCCGCCAACCTGTACGAGCGTCAGGGCGATGCATCCACCTACACCGACATTCCCAAGCTGGTCGCCGAGCTGGTCAGCAAGGTGTCCGACGAACAGGTCTACGCCGATCTGGACGCCAGCCTGGCCTGGGCCGCCCGCAACGGCGGCGATCCGGCCCGCGTGGCGGTCACCGGCTTCTGCTGGGGCGGTCGCCTGACCTGGATGTATGCCGCGCACAACCCGGCCGTGAAGGCCGGCGTGGCCTGGTACGGCAAGCTTAGCGTCGGCCACGGCCCGCTCATCAAGCGCTACGCGCTGGACGTGGCGCAAGACCTGCGCGCCCCGGTCCTGGGCCTGTACGGCGGCCGCGACGCCAGCATTCCGCTGGCCGACGTCGACAGGATGAAGGCCGGTCTGGCCGCCGGCAGCGTAGCGGCGCGCCGCTCCGAGATCGTGGTCTACCCCGAGGCCGACCACGGCTTCCTGGCCGACTATCGCCCCAACTACAACGCCCAGGCCGCCCAGGACGGCTGGCGCCGTATGCTGGACTGGTTCCAGAACCACCTCTAATAGCCCGCAGGCAAGAACGCCCTCAGCGGGGCCGCGCGGAGCCGGCTTCGCCGGTCCGCAGCGGCGCCCCCTTGAGGGGGAGCGCGTAGCGCTCGGGGGTGGGGCTTATCCTTCCGGTCCGCAGCGGCGCCCCTTGAGGGGAGCGCGCAGCGCTCGGGGCTGGGTCTACCCTTCAGACTCTCGCAGGCGGCTCGGCAGCAGCTCGCCGTGGCGGGCCAGCAGCGGGTAGGCCGCCGCGCCCACCAGGTGGGAGTTGATGCCCTTCATGTCGCGCAGGATGTCCAGGTACAGCGCGCCCACTTCGGCGGCGTCGACTTCGCCGGCCTTGATCCGTTGCAAATGCGCGTCCGAGGCCTGGGTCTCGATGCCGCGAAAGCGCGCCTTCTCGCCCGCCAGCGCGCGCGCTTGCCGCAGGTCGTCGTTGACGAACAGGGCGGCGGCCTGGCGCTGGTTGGCGATGAGCTGGCCCAGCGTGTCTTCCAGGCTGGCGCGCTGTTCGGCCGAGAAGACCCAGCCTTGCTTGCGCAGCTTGGCGACATGGCCGAGCAGGCCGTGGTGGGCGATGTCGCCGGCATGGCCGACGTTGCTGATGAAGGCCAGGATGTCGTCCATGCGCTGCAGGTCTTCGCGCGTCATGTTCTCCTGGTCTAGCGTGGCCAGGTAGGTGGTGATGGCGTTCTCCAGCTTGTCCAGCGCGCCGTCCAGCTGGCGCGCCTGCACCATGCGGTGGCGGTTGTCGCGCTTGAAGCCGGCGCGCGCATACAGCAGCAGGGTCTGCAGCATGTCGGCCATGCGCAGCGCCTCGCGCGCCGCGTTGCCCAGGGCCACGGCCGGCACGTCGTGGGCCCATTCGTCCAGGTACTGCGGTCGCGACGGATCGTTCGGGTCGGCGCGCTTGGGCAGCCAGCGCGTGAGCAGGGCGGCGTAAGGCGCGAGCACGGGCAGGAACACCAGCGCGATCACGGCGTTGAACAGCGTGTGGAAGTTGGCCACGGCGCGGGCCGGATCGGCTTCCAGCAGGTTCATCAGCGGCTGCACCAGCGGCAGCGCGACCAGCCCGGCCAGCACGCCCAGCGCGCGCGTCAGCAGATTGCCCAGCGGCAGCCGGCGGGCGGCCGGATCATCGCCGGTGACGCCCTCGATCATGGGATTGATGGCGGTGCCCAGGTTGGCGCCCAGCACCAGCGCGAAGGCCACGTGCGGCGCCACCATGTGATGGCTGGCCAGCGACATGACCAGCACCACCACGGCCACGCTGGAGTGCGCGGCCCAGGTGAAGATCGCCGACAGCAGCACGGCCACCACCGGCTGGGTGGACAAGGCTTCCAGCACCATGCCCAGCATGGGCGCGCTCTGGAACGGCTCGAACAGCTGCACCAGCTGGTGCAGCGACAGCAGCAGCAGGCCCAGACCGATGAAGACGCGGCCCAGGTCGCGGGTGCGGCCGGGCGGGTAGCGACGGAACATCCAGACGCCGGCCAGGATCAGGATGGGCGCCAGCGAGGTCAGGTCGAAGGACAGCAGCTGGACGATCAGGGTGGTGCCGACGTTGGCGCCCAGCATGGCGGCCAGGGCCGGCACCAGGCCGACCACGCCGCCGGCGGCGAAGCCGGTGATCATCAGGCCGGTGGCGGTGCTGCTCTGCAGCGCCGCGGTGATGCCCAGGCCGGCGGCGAAGGCCCGCAGGCGGGTGCCCAGCGCACGCCCCAGGGCAGCGCCCAGGGCCGCGCCGAAGGCGCGCTGCACACCGGTCTGGACCATGTGCACGCCCCAGAGCAGCAGGGCGACGTAGCCGGCGAAGTCGAGCAAGGTGATGAGTGCGGACATCCTGGCGTGTTCTTTCTATGACAAGTAATAATTTTGTAATGATCGCATGCCCGGCGCCTGCCGGGGCAAACCGTCCCTGATAGAGCATACGCCCGCCAGGGCCATGCTGCCCGCCGGCGGGGCTTGCGCGTATCATTGCCGCATCTTCTAGATTGCATTGGGGTGTGGGGTGGCAGTTTCCGTATTCGATCTGTTCAAGATAGGCATAGGCCCGTCCAGCTCCCATACCGTGGGGCCGATGCGGGCGGCGCTGCTGTTCGCCCAGGGCCTGGAACGCGACGGCCTGATGGCGCGCGTGGCTTCGGTGCGGGCCGAGCTGTACGGTTCGCTGGGCGCCACTGGCAAGGGGCACGGCACCGACAAGGGCGTGCTGCTGGGCCTGATGGGCGAAGCGCCCGACACCGTGGACCCGGCCGCCATCGCCGGCCTGCTGGCCTCGGTGCGCAGCAGCCGCCAGCTGTCGTTGCTCGGACGCCACACCGTACCCTTCATCGAGAAGGAACACATGATGTTCTACCGGCGCGAAGCGCTGGCCGAGCATCCCAACGGCATGAAGTTCCACGCCTACGACGCCGAGGGCGAGTCGCTGCGCGAGTCGCGCTACCTGTCCGTGGGCGGCGGTTTCGTGGTCACGGCCGGCGCGTCCAACAGCCAGGTCATCGCTGCCCATGACCAGCTGCCGTTTCCGTTCCGCACCGGCCGCGAGCTGCTGACCATGTGCAAGGAAAGCGGGCTGACGGTGGCCCAGCTGATGATGAAGAACGAACTGACCTGGCGTGACGAGGCCGAGGTCAACGGCGGCCTGGATCGTATCTGGCAGGTCATGCAGGACTGCGTGGCGCGCGGCTGCGGCATCAATTACCCCGAGGCCGATGGCGAGCTGCCCGGCCCGCTGCGGGTGCGTCGCCGCGCCCCCGAGCTGTACCGCAACCTGACCCAGCGCGCCGAGCGCACGCTGTCGGATCCGCTGTCGGTGATGGACTGGGTCAACCTGTACGCCATGGCCGTCAACGAGGAAAACGCCGCCGGCGGCCGCGTGGTCACGGCGCCGACCAACGGCGCGGCCGGCATCATCCCGGCCGTGCTGCACTATTACGACCGCTTCATTCCCGGCTCGAACCGCGAGGGCGTGCGCGCCTTCCTGCTGACCGCCGCGGCGGTGGGCCTGCTGTACAAGTACAACGCCTCGCTGTCCGGCGCCGAAGTCGGCTGCCAGGGCGAGGTCGGCGTGGCCTGTTCCATGGCGGCGGGCGGTTTGGCCGCGGCGCTGGGCGGCACGGTCGAGCAGGTCGAGAACGCGGCCGAGATCGGCATGGAGCACAACCTGGGCCTGACCTGCGATCCCGTCGGCGGGCTGGTGCAGATTCCCTGTATCGAACGCAACGCCATGGCCTCGGTCAAGGCGGTCAACGCCGCCCGCATGGCGCTGCGTGGCGACGGTCAGCACTACGTGTCGCTGGACTCGGTCATCAAGACCATGCGCGAGACCGGAGCCGACATGAAGACCAAGTACAAGGAAACCGCGCGCGGGGGGCTGGCGGTCAACATCGTCGAGTGCTGAGGCATGGCGAGCGGCAAGGGAACGGGTTCCGTCACGGTCGATGATGTGGCCGCCCAGGCGGGCGTGTCCATCAAGACCGTGTCGCGCGTGCTCAACAACGAGCCGAACACCAGCGAGAAGACGCGCGCCAAGGTCATGGCCGCGATCGAGCTGCTGAAGTACCAGCCCAATCCATCCGCGCGCCGGCTGGCCAGCAAGCGCTCCGACCTCATCATGCTGGTGTACGACAATCCCAGCGACAACTACCTGATCAACATCCAGCAGGGGGCGCTGGACGCGTGCCGGCGCTATTTCTACAGCCTGCTGCTGCAACCCTGCGATTACCGCGCCGAGGGCCTGGCCGAGCAGATCGCGCAGGCGGCGCGCCAGCGCGCCTGCGCCGGCGTGGTGCTGACGCCGCCGGTGTCCGACGTGCCGGCGCTGATCGACGCGCTGGACCGAGGCGACATGCCCTATGTGCGGCTGGCGCCCAGCTATCCGAGCGTGAAAGGGTTGGAAGTCAGCACCGACGACCGTTCCGCCGCGCGCGACATGACCCGTTATCTGATCGGCCTGGGGCATCGACGCATCGGCTTCGTCGCCGGCCATCCGGACCACGGCGCCGCCCACGAGCGCCTGCGCGGCTATTGCGATGCGCTGGCCGAGGGGGGATTGCAAGTCGACGACAGCCTGGTCGAGCAGGGCCTGCATTCCTTTGATTCCGGCGTGCATTGCGGCGATCGGCTGCTGGATCGCGCCGACCGGCCCAGCGCCATTTTCGCCGGCAACGACGACATGGCGGCGGGTGTGCTGTACGCGGCGCATGCGCGCGGCATCAAGGTGCCCGACGAATTGTCGGTGGCCGGCTACGACGACACGCCCTTGTCCCGCCAGACCTGGCCCAAGCTGACCACCTTGCGCCAGCCGATCCGCGACATGGCGTACGCGGCCGTGGAACAGCTGGTCTCGCGCGAACCGCAGGCGCGGGTGCGCACGCTGGGCTACGAGATCGTGGTGCGCGATTCGACGCGGGCGCTGGGCTGAGTCCGCCGGCGCGCCGCGCCCGACGCGGACCTCGACGCAGCGCGAGCTGTCAGGGCGCGACGCGCAGCCGTTCCTGCACGTCGTCTTGCGGGTCGTAGCCGATGCTGGCGCGTCCGCCAGCGACATCCCAGGCGCTGCCCCGGTTGGCGGAGACTCCGTTGACGATGACGCTGCCGCCTTCCCAGTTGGACGAGTCGGCCGTCAGCGCGGCGATCAGCAGCCGTTCCAGGTCGCCGTTGGACAGCCACATGTCGCGGAACCAGGTCAGGGCGCGGCGGCTGGGTTCATCCAGCGCGCCGTCCGCGGGCGCGCGCTGGTGCGCCACGCCGGAATAGGTGATGTCGCGCGGGTCGTTGCCGTCGGGCAGGATCCAGCCGATGCGCGCCGCCACCGTCGACAGGCGGCCTTCGGTCACGGCCGAATAGGCGCGGCACAGGCGCTCTCCCATCACCTTGGAGGTGCCGTAGGCCAGCGAATGCACATCGCGCTGGCCATCGAACCAGCGCGTGCCGGGCGCCGGCTCGGTCTGCGCGGTGAGCTTGCCGGGGCCCATGCGCGCGGCCAGCGGCTGGTCCTTGTAGCCACCCATGGCATGGTTCGACGATGAGAACACCAGCCGGCGCGCGCCATGCGTGGCCGCCGCCGTCAGCACGTTCAGCGTCATGTTGTAGGAGCCCAGCGCCTCTTCCCAGCTGGCGTCGGGCGTGGAATGGCGGGCGGCCAGGTGCAGCACGGCGTCGACGCCCTCGAAATGGCGGGTCCATGCGCCATCGGGATCCTCGAGATCGGCGGCGACCAGCGTCAGGCGTTCGCGCAGCTCGGGCCCGAACAGGGTGTCGTCCGCGTGCAGGTCGATGCCGACCAGGTGTTCGCACCAGGCCTGGCGCGCCAGGATGGCCAGGGCCTTGCGGCCGATCTGGCCGGTGGCGCCGGTGACGACGATGCGGGCGGGAGGAAGGGATGCAGTCACGTTGAGGGTTTCCGGTTCAGGGCAGCAGGGGGCACAGGCTGACGGGCGAGCGCAGCGCGAAGGACGCGCCGGCGCGTTCGGGCATGCCGGTGGCGGGGTCGATGCGCAATGCGCGGATGAGATGGTCGTCCTGCGATGCGATCAGCAGGAAGGCGCCGTCGGGCGTGAAGGCGATGTCGCGCGGCGTGCGCCCGCCGGCGGGGAAGTGGCCCAGCGGCTCCAGCCAGGGCGCGTCGCGTCGCAGGCGGAAGGCGGCGATGCTGTCGTGGCCGCGGTTGGAGACCATCAGCAGCCTGCCGTTCGGGTGCAGCCGGAGCGCCGCGGCCCAACTGGCGCCGGTCCAGCCGGGCGGCAGCGTGCTGGCGTGCGCCAGTTCGCGGGGCGGGGTTCGCGCATCCTCGGCCTGCCCGTAGACGCTGAGCGTATTGGACAGCTCATTGACCGCGACGATCAGCGCGCCGGCCAGGACCAGATGGCGCGGTCCCGAGCCGGGCCGCGCACGCAGCGTCCAGTCGGGCTCCGGCGCCAGGCCGTCGGCCTGCACGCGATGGCGGACGATCGCGTCGGTGCCCAGGTCGCACAGGTACACATGCGCGCCGGCGGCATCGGGCATCGCGAAATGCGCGTGCGGGCCGTCCTGGCGGTCGGCGCGCGGCCCCGAGCCCTGGCGCCTGAGGGCCTGCGGCTCGCCGGCGGGCAGGCCCTTGTCGTCCAGCGCGTAGCAAAGCAGTTCGCCCGAGCTGTAGTTCGAGACGTACAACTGGCGCGCCACCGGATTCACGCTGACGTGGCAGGGGTCGGCGCCCGGCACGGCGGCGCGGCCGATGGGTCGCAGGCGCGCGCCGCCGTCCTCGATGGCGCTGATGTCCAGCGCCGCGTCGCGGCTGCGTTCGCTGACGCTGTAGAGCCGGTCGCCCCATGCGCACAGGTAGGAAGGATTGACCGGGCCGGCCAGGATCTGGCGTTCGCGGAACGTGGCGGATTCGCCGTCGAATTCCAGCAGGTGTATGCCCAGGCCGCGTCCCTGCACATGGGGCAGGATTTCCGTATAGGTGCCTACCGCCAGCAGGCAGCTGCCCGGCGCGGAGGAATGTTGGGATTTATGCACGTTCGGACCTCGTCGCTACGTCTATCCAGACCGCCAGCACCAGCACGGCGCCCTTGACGATCATTTGCCAGGAAGTATCCACGTTCATCTGCTGCATGCCGTTGTCCAGGCTGGCCATGACCAGCGCGCCGATCAGCGCGCCGTACACGGTGCCCGAGCCGCCGCGCATGGACGTGCCGCCGATGAAGCAGGCGGCGATGGCGTCCAGCTCGCCGCCCACGCCGGCCGACGGCGAGCCCGCCGCCGCGCGCGCCGTGGTGACTATGCCGGCGAAGGCGCACATCAGGCCCATCAGCATGAACACCATCAGTTTCACGCGCTTGACGTTCACGCCGGACAGCCGGCTGGCCTCGACGTTGCCGCCCACCGCGTAGACGTGGCGGCCGAACACCGTCTGGCTGGTGATCCATGAGAATACGCCAAGCAGCGCCAGCAGGATGAGCACCGGCAACGGCACGCCGTGGGCCTGGTTCAGCACCAGCACGAAGCCCGCGGCCGTGGCGGCGATCGCGCCGACCTTGAGTCCGTCGGCCCAGGCCGGCGCCAGCGCCAGTCCCAGCCGGCGACGCTGGCGCCGGCGCGACAGGGCCAGGCCGCAGGCCAGCGCGATGATCAGCGCCACCATCAACCAGGACAGCGCCGGCGGCACGAAGGCCTGGGCGATGGCGCCCAGATCGTCGGGCACGGGGGCGATGGTGACGCTGTCCGTGCTCAGCTGCAGCAGTCCGCGATAGGCCAGCATGCCGCCCAGGCCGACGATGAAGGACGGCACGCGCAGCCGCGTCGTGAGGCAGCCGTTGACCAGGCCCAGCGCGGCGCCGGCGGCCAGCACGGCGGCCACCGCCAGCCAGGTGTTCCAGCCCAGGTTCACCGTCAGGATGGCGGCCAGGCCGCCCAGCAGGCCCAGCAGCGATCCCACCGACAGGTCGATCTCGCCGGCGATGATGACCAGCACCATGCCGCAGGCCAGCATGCCGGTGACCGACATCTGCAGGAACAGGTTGGAGATGCTGTTGGGGCGCAGGAAGGTGCCGCCGGTCTGGTGCCAGAAGAACAGCCAGATCAGCGCCAGGGCCAGCACCATCGCCAGCAGCTTGTGGCGGGCGAAGAGCTGGCGCAGGGGCTGGCGCGCGGCCTTGGGGCGGGGTTCGGCATAGGAAGAGGCGAGGGTCTGCTTCATGGCGTTCAGGCGGCGTGCCGCAGCGGTTCGGTGTTCAGGGCGGCGGCCAGCACGCGTTCCTGCGTCAGGCCCTGGATGGGGAATTCGGCGGCGACGCGGCCGGCGTTCATGACCAGCACGCGGTCGCTCATGCCCAGGATCTCGGGCAGCTCGGAGGACACCATGACGATGGCCACGCCGCGGTCGGCCAGATCGAAGATCAGCTTGTAGATGTCGTACTTGGCGCCGATGTCCACGCCGCGCGTCGGCTCGTCCAGGATCAGCACCCGGGGGTTCTTCAGCGCCATCTTCGCCAGCACCACCTTCTGCTGGTTGCCGCCGGACAGGCTGGCCACGGGCAGGCCGGGGCTCGCGGTCTTGATGCGCAGGCGCGCGATCTCGCGCTCGACCGCGGCCAGTTCCGACTGCGCGTCGACGCGGGTCGCGCGCGCGTGGTCGGCCAGGGTCGCCAGCGTGATGTTCTCGGCCACGCTCATCTGCGGCACGATGCCATGGCGCTTACGGTCCTCCGGCACCAGGCAGATGCCCTGCGCGATGGCGTCGGCCGGCGAGCCGATGCGCACGGGGCGGCCCTGCACCCAGACCTGCGCCTCGCTGCGGCCGGCATAGGCGCCGTAGATCGCGGACACGAGTTCGGTGCGGCCCGCGCCCACCAGGCCGGCGATGCCCAGGATCTCGCCGGCGCGCACCTGCAGGCCGGCATCGTCCACCCGCTTGCGGCGCGGGTTGGTGACGTCCCAGCAGGTCACGCCGCGCGCTTCCAGCACCACCTCGCCGGGCTGGCGCTCGGTGCGGGGAAAGCGCGAGGTCAGTTCCCGGCCTACCATCAGGCCGATGATGCCGTTCTCGTCCAGCGCCGCCGCCGGCCGGGTGGCGACATGCTCGCCGTCGCGGATCACGGTGATGGTGTCGCAGACCCGCTTGACCTCGTCGAGCTTGTGCGAGATGTAGATGCAGGCCACGCCGGCGCGCTTCAGGTCCTCGATGATCGCCAGCAGCACCTCGATCTCCTTGGCGCTGAGGGAGGACGTGGGCTCGTCGAAGATCAGCAGGCGCGCCTGCTTGGCCAGGGCGCGGGCGATCTCGAACAGCTGCTGATGGCCGTTGCCATAGTGCATCACTGGCGCGCCCACGTTGACGTCGTCCAGCTTGAGCCGCGCCAGCAGCTCGGCCGCGCGGCGGTGCATGGCCGGGTAGTCCATGCGCCCGCCAGGCAGCTTCAGCTCATTGCCGAGGAAGATGTTCTCGGTCACGCTCAGCTCCTGCACCAGCATCAGCTCCTGGTGCAGGATGACGATGCCGGCGCGCTCGCTGTCGCGGGTGGAACGCGAGCGCAGCTCGCGGCCTTCCCAGAGGATCTGGCCTTCGTAGCTGCCGTGCGGATAGACGCCCGACAGCACTTTCATCAGCGTGGACTTGCCGGCGCCGTTCTCGCCGCACAGGCCCAGGCATTCGCCCGGCCGCACGGCCAGGCTGACGCCGGACAGCGCGCGCACGCCCGAGAATTCCTTGACGATGCCGCACATTTCAAACAGGGGCTGCTGTTCCATCACCCATCTCCTGTCGCGGCTACTTGCCCGCGATCTGTTCCGCCGTATAGAACCCGTCCTTGACCAGGATGTCCAGGTTGTCGCGCGTCAGCAGCGTGGGCTTGAGCAGGATGCTGTCCACCTGGCCCTTGCCGTTGTCGAGCTTGGCGTTGAACGCGGGCTGCTTGCCCTGCACCAGTTCCACGGCCACCTGCGCGGCGGTACTGGCGATGCTCTTGAGCGGTTTGTAGATGGTCATGGTCTGCGTGCCCGCCGCCACGCGGCGCACGCCCGCCAGGTCGGCGTCCTGGCCCGACACCGCGACCTTGCCGGCCAGCTTCTGGCTGGTCAGCGCCTGGATCGCGCCGCCGGCCGTGCCGTCGTTCGAGGCGACGATGGCCTGGATGTTGTTGCTATTGGCGTTCAGCGCGTTCTCGATGATGGCCTGGGCCTTGGACGGATCCCATTCCGGCGTCCATTGCTCGCCCACGATCTTGATGTCGCCCTTGTCCGCCAGTGGCTTGAGCACGTTCATCTGTCCTTCGCGGAACAGGCGAGCGTTGTTGTCGGTGGAGGCGCCGCCCAGCAGGTAGTAATTGCCCTTGGGCACCACGTCGATCACGCCCTGCGCCTGCATTTCGCCGACCTTGACGTTGTCGAACGAGACATAGGCGTCCAGCGGCGCGCCCAGGATCAGGCGGTCGTAGGCGATGACCTTGATGCCGCTCTTGCGTGCCTTGGCGATCACGTTGCTCAGCACCTTGGAATTGAAGGGCACGATCACCAGCGCGTCCACGCCCTCGGCGATCAGGTTCTCCAGCTGTGCGATCTGGCGCGCCTCGTTGGCGTTGGCGGATTGCACGCTGACCTTGGCGCCCAGGGCGGTCGCGGCCTGCACGAAGTAATCGCGGTCGCGGGTCCAGCGCTCGACGCGCAGGTCGTCGATGGAAAAGCCGATCACGGGCGCTTCCTTGCTGGCGTGGGCGGCGGCGCCGGCGTACAGGGCGGCGGGCAGCGCCAGGGCGCAGGCCAGCAGGCGGCGGAAAGATAGGGTCATGTCTGTCTCCTCGTTGCGCTCAGAAGGTGATGCCGGTCTTCAGCCCGATGATGAAGGCGTCGTGGTTGCTGGACGTGCCACCCGGATGTCGGATGTACTGCAGGTTGGGCCGCAGGTAGATGGACGGAACCGGCGACCAGCTGTAGTAGGCCTCGGCCACGTACTCATAGCCGTCGCCCACCGTGGTTCGCGTGTCCAGCCGCTGGTCCTGCTGCCTCACGTAGCGCGCGTAGCGGCCATTGTTGTGGGTTGCGCCGATGGCCACGCCGACCACGTCGCGCGGCTGCCCGAAAGGCCCTTTGTACTGCAGGCCCAGCGCGAGCTGGTGATCCTGCGCCGCGGTGGCGCGGTCGGCCTGCGAGAAGTTCAGGAACACCGAGGCGCCGCGCGCGCCGGCGGCGCCGCTGACCTGCTGCTCGAAGTTCAGGTAGAAGCCATACTGGCCGTTGCGTTCGCGCGGCGCCAGCCCGGTGAGGCCGCGCGCGTCGCCGTTCACGTCCTGGTACAGATCCTTGCCCCGCGAGGTGTTGTACCAGGCGCCGAACTTGTAGGAGCCGGGCAGTCCGTTCCAGGACGGCAGCACGCCGAATTCCAGCGGGATCAGCGCGCCGGTGGTGCCGCCGGGATTGTCCAGCGACAGCCCGTGGCGGCGGGCGTAGCCGTCGTCCACGTACTTCGGGTTGACCTGATAGACGCCGGCCTGCAGATAGGTCTGTTCCGACGTGCTGACCTTCAGGCGCGTGGCCCACTGGCTGGTTGGCCAGTTGACCCAGTAGCTGCCCACCAGATTGCCGGGCTGCGAGCCGCAGAAGGTCAGGTTCTGGAAGTCGCAGGAGAAGCTTGCGAAATCCTCGCCTACCGTCATGCGGCCGAATTTCCATTGCACCCGGTTGTCCAGGAAGGACTGGTTGAGCCAGAACTGCGTCATGTGCCAGGTTTGGCCACGGCCGTAGACCTCCTGGATCAGCATGTTGTTGCCGATGCCGGCGTCGGCGCCCAGATTGCGGCCGTTGCGGTCGGTGATGGTCATCTGGAAGGTGCCGCCGCGCCAGCCCCAGAGCTTGTCCAGGTTCAGCGTGGCGCCGAAGACCCACTGGTCGGTGTAGCGGGTCAGCTTGTCCTTGCCGCCGCTGAAGTTGTGCGCGGCTTCGCCGGTATAGCCGAGGTTGAGGTCGATGCCGCGCTCGGACAGGCTGGTGCGCAGGCCGCCCCAGTCGCCGAACAGGTGCGGGCTGGTGGTGATGTCATACGCCTGGGCCGCGCCGGCGGCGGTCAACAGGCCGGCCATGAGCAGCGGCCGGAGGAAGGGCAGGCGCATGGGGGAGCGATGCCGGAGGCGCGCGCCAGCGCCGTCCGCTGCCGGGGGGCAGGGAGGTGTTGCCATGACTTGTCTCCTGTCGCCGCGTGCCGCGGGTGGGCGGGTCGGCTTGTATGTCGTTGGCCGACGGCTTGTCGGCGAAGCTAGTTTCAGTGCAATTGACAGCGCTGTCAATTCACTTGGTACCTAGGGATTTCGCTAGGAACGGGGCAGGGGACCTTCGGCGCCGCAAGGGCTGGATGCGTGCGTATCGCAGGCGCGCCGTGGCTTGCGGGCAGGAAAAAGCCCGCTTGCGCGGGCTTTTTTTCTGTGGACCATCAGCGCCCTCGCGGGCGCCGGAATCAGGCCGGACGGGCTTGCTGCAGCGCCGCGATGCGGGCCGGGATCGGCGGGTGCGAGGCGAACATCGCGGCCAGGCCGCCCTTGCCGGTGATGCCCGAGGCCTCGAAGGACTTGGGCAGTTCGCCGGCTTCGACGCCGCCCAGGCGGGCCAGGGCGCGGATCATGGGTTCGCGGGCGCCCATCAGGTGGGCCGAGCCGGCATCGGCGCGGTATTCGCGCTGGCGCGAGAACCAGGCGACGATGATCGACGCCAGGATGCCGAAAATGATCTCACAGACCAGCACGGTGACGTAGTAGCCGATGCCCATGCCGCGCTCGTTCTTGAGCACGACGCGGTCGATGAAGTAGCCGACCACGCGCGCCAGGAACACCACGAAGGTGTTGACCACGCCCTGGATCAGGGTCAGCGTGACCATGTCGCCGTTGGCGATGTGGGCCACTTCGTGGGCCAGCACGGCGGCGACTTCCTCTTCGGTCATGCTTTCCAGCAGACCGGTGGATACCGCGACCAGCGAGTCGTTCTTGAACGCGCCGGTGGCGAAGGCGTTCGGCGCGCCTTCGTAGATGGCGACTTCGGGACGGCCGATGCCGGCGCGATCGGCCAGTTGGTGCACGGTATCGAGCAGCCAGGCCTCGCGCTGATTGCGCGGGGCGTTCGGATCCAGCACTTGCGCGCCGGTGCTCCATTTGGCCATGGGCTTGCTGATGAGCAGCGAGATGATCGCGCCGGTGAAGCCAACGACGACCGAGAACACCAACAGCGCCTGCAGGTTCAGGCCCTGCGCGGTGATGTATCTGTCCACCCCGAGGATGCGCAGCGTGGCCGACAGGACCAGCATCACAGCCAGGTTGGTGATGACGAACAAGACGATGCGTTTCATGCTTTTTATGTTCCTCTGCGAGCAGGATAGTTCGGCTTGGACTGCAAGGCGGGCCGCCAGTTCCCCGACCGCCGGCGCCGCCTCCGGTGACGGGGAGTATAGTATCGCTTTCCCTCGGTTCCCTTCACTTTTTACCTAGCGCAGGTCCCCATGCAGGCTCTCTGGATGTTGGTGGCGTCAGCCATGTTCGCCATCATGGGGTCGTTCGTGAAGCTCGGCACCGAGCACGGCGCGTCGCTGCCGCTGGTGGTGCTGTTCCGCGGCCTGCCTTCGGTCATCCTGCTGCTGATCTGGGCGCGCGCCGGACGCCAGTCCATCGTGCCCACCAGCTGGAAGCTGCACCTGTGGCGCAACCTGTCCGGCGTCACCTCGATGTGGCTGGGCTTCTATGCCATCGCCCACCTGCCGCTGGCCACCGCCACCAGCCTGAACTACACCGCGCCGCTGTTCATCGCCTGCTGGATGCTGGGCTGGGGCGGCGCGCAGCGCGACGCCGTGCGCATCACCGCCGTGGCGCTGGGCTTCCTGGGCGTGATCGCCGTGCTGCGTCCCAGCATCAACGACGACCAATGGCTGGCGGCGCTGCTGGGGCTGACGGCCGGCGCGATGTCGGCCGTCGCCATGATGCAGATCCGTCAGCTCGGCCGCATCGGCGAGCCCGAATGGCGCACGGTGCTGTTCTTTTCCGTGGCGGTCTGTCTGTCCAGCGCCGCCGGCCTGGGCTTCGACGGCTGGGGCCAGGCCGACTGGCCCGGCTATGCCGCACTGGTGGGCGTGGGCGTGGCCGGCCTGTTCGGCCAGCTGGCGATGACGCGGGCCTTCGGCCTGGGCTCGGCGCTGCTGACCGCCGCCCTGCAGTACTCCACCATCATTTTCGCGGCGCTGCTGGGCATGGGCCTGTGGGGCGACCGCCTGGACGGCCTGGCCTGGGCCGGCATGGCGCTGATCATCTTCGCCGGACTGCTGTCGGTCTGGCGCACCATGCGCGATCCCAAACCGGCCTGAGTCCCGGCCGTCCATCCGAATTCAGCAAGAGGAGTCCGACCGATGACGATGACCCTGATTTCCGCCGCCGAACTGGCCGAGCGCCTGGGCGGCGCCGACCTGCGCGTGTTCGACGTGCGCCACGACCTGATGAACCATGCCGCCGGCCGCCAGGCCTATGAGGCCGGCCATATCGCCGGCGCCCGCTACCTCGATCACGAGACCGAGCTGGCCGCCCCCCGCACGGGCAAGAACGGCCGCCACCCGCTGCCGTCGCGCGCGGAATTCGGCGCGCTGATGGCCGCTCACGGCGTCACGCCGCAGACCCTGGTGGTGGCCTATGACGCCAGCGGCGGCATGTACGCCGCCCATCTGTGGTGGATGCTGCGCTGGCTGGGCCATGAGCGCGTGGCGGTGCTGGACGGCGGCTGGCAGGCCTGGACCGCGGCCGGCCTGCCCGTTTCGACCGAGCCGGGCGTGGCGGCGCGGCCGGGCCAGCCCGTCGAGCCGGGCGCGTCGCTGGCCGCGACGGTGGATGCCGCCACGGTGCTGGCCAATATCGCCCAGCCCGCCTTTACCGTGATCGACGCGCGCGCCGCCAACCGCTATCGCGGCGAGGTCGAACCCATGGACCCGGTGGCCGGCCACATCCCGGGCGCGCTGAACCGCCCCAACGGCGAGAACCTGCGGACCGACGGCCGCTTCAAGGCGCCGGAGCAGTTGCGCGCCGAGTTCACGGCGCTGCTGGCGGGCCGCGATCCGGCCGCCATCGTGCATCAGTGCGGCTCGGGCATCACCGCCTGCCACAATCTGCTGTCCATGGAAATCGCCGGCCTGTCCGGTTCGCGCCTGTATCCGGGCTCGTGGAGCGAGTGGTGCAGCGACCCGTCGCGTCCGGTGGCCACGGGCGCCGTGGCCTGAGGGCGGGGCGCCGGTCCTTGCCGGCCGGCATGAAAGAGAAAAGCCAGGGCGATGCCCTGGCTTTTTTTTTGCTGCGTCCGGCCGGTCTTGCAGAGCGCCGACGCCGACCCGGGCGCGAGGCAGGCGCGGTTTTCTAGTGGATCGCCGCCAGCTTCGCCCGCGTCGACACGCTCTCGGCGATCTCCAGGTAATGCTCCAGCGAGGGCGTGATCAGCCCCGGCACCTTGGCCATGTCGTCCCAGCGTCTCAGCCGAATCGCATCCGGCGCGCCCGGCAGGCTGGCGAAATCCAGCGCCTGGCCCGCATCGAAGCTGCCCCCCTGCAGCGCCAGGCTGCGCTTCGAGTCCTCCGAGAGCGACGCTTCATAGTGGGGCTCCAGATAGCAGAGGTAGCGCTTGGCCTCGACGTGCAGCCGGATCGGCTCCAGCACGCCCGGGCCGAACAGGCCGCGCAGGAATGGCAGCACGAAGTACTGGTGCTTGTCGTCCAGGCCGCGCAGCGTGGGCGTGCCGGGCCGGTCGGCGATCAGGTGCCCCAGGTCGTGCAGCAGGCAGGCGGTGATCAGTTCGGGGCCGGCGTGGTGGCGCTCGGCCAGCGCGGCGGTCTGCAGCGCGTGGCGCAGGTGGCTGACGGACTCGCCGTCATAGGAGCGATGTCCGCGTTCAAGGAACAGCTGCTCAATGTCTTGCAAGGTCAAGGCCATGGTTGTCTCCTGAGTGGCCGCAAGGGGGAAGCGCTCGACGGCCGGGCTCAGCCGGCGGCAGGCGCCATCTCCAGAAAGCGCGCGATCAGCTGCACCGGTTGGCGCTCGCGCAGGCAGTACAGGTATTCGTGCATCACGATCTCGGCGCCCTCGATGTCGAGGGCGGCCAGGTCCGGATGGGAAGGGATTTCGCGCGAGGGGATCAGGCTGATCCCCAGGTCGCTCAGGATGGCCTGCCGGATCGACTCGCGGCTGCCGATCTCCAGCGTGCGGCGCACGCTGACGCCGGCCTGTCGCAGCGCTTCCTCGGTGAGCTGGCGCGTCATCGAGCCGGGCTCGCGCAACAGCAGGGCGTGTTCGGACAGGTCGGCCAGCGACACACGGCCGCGCCGCGCCAGCGGGTGGTCGCGGTGCGTGACCACGCGAATGGGGTCGGCGGCGATCAGGCGCCGGTACAAATGCTTGTCATCCATCAGAAACGAGGACGTGGCAATCTCGATCTGATAGTCGTGCAGCGCCTGCAGCATGCTCTGCGAATTGCCGATGACCAGCGTCAGGTCGATGCCCGGATAGCGCTGGTTGTACCGCCGCACCGTGTCCATGATGTAGAACGGTCCGGTGGCGCCGACCCGCAGGTTGCCTTCGCGCAGGTCGCTGGCGTCGCGCAGCCGGAAATCGATCTCGGTTTCCTGCTGCACCAGCTTCTCGACCATCGGCATCAGGCTGTGGCCGGCGTCCGACAGCCGCATGCCGCGCCCTTGCCGGTGGAACAGCTCGACGCCGTAGCGCGATTCGAGCTGGCGCAGCTGGCCCGTCACCGTGGGCTGGCTGACGCCCAGCTGGGCGGCGGCCTTGGTGACGGTTCCGCAGCGGGCCACGGCATAGAAGGATTTGAGTTCGGCGACGAGCACGGTACAGGCGAGGGGAGCGCGGATTTCGCAGGATCGCCAGTACACCAAAATAATTTGATGTTTTTATTACTACCTTTGTGCGAAGTGTCATAAACGCACAATAAGCCGCTCCCATACTGCCGCTGTTCCCCTACCGGAGGCGTCATGCCCCAACACGACAGCGACTCTATTTCGGCGGCAGCGTCCCCGGAAACGCCGCCCTCGGCGCGCAGCGGCCAGCCCGGCGCGCGCGGCGGCTTCCTGACGGTACGCAACCTGGTCAAGCGCTTCGGCGCCCACACCGCATTGGCCGATGTGTCGCTGGATATCCGCGCCGGCGAGCTGGTCTGCCTGCTGGGCCCCTCGGGCTGCGGCAAGACCACGCTGCTGCGCGCCATCGCCGGGCTGGAACGCCAGGACAGCGGCGTCATCACGCTGTCCGGCCGCGACATCTCCCATGCCGAGCCGCAGGAACGCGACTACGGCATCCTGTTTCAGTCCTATGCCCTGTTTCCCAATCTGACCGTGGCGCAGAACGTCGCCTACGGCCTGAGCGGCAAGCGCGCGCATCGCAAGCACGTGGCGGGCAGGGTCGAGGAAATGCTGACGCTGGTGGGCCTGGCCGGCGCCGCCAATAAATATCCGGGACAGATTTCCGGCGGCCAGCAGCAGCGCGTGGCCCTGGCCCGCGCGCTGGCGCCGTCGCCGTCCCTGCTGCTGCTGGACGAGCCCATGTCGGCGCTGGACGCCCGCGTGCGCGAGCACCTGCGCATCGAATTGCGCGCGCTGCAGAAGCGCCTGTCCATCACCACGCTGATGGTCACGCACGATCAGGAAGAGGCCATGGTCATGGCCGACCGCATCGCCGTCATGAACGGCGGCGTCATCGAGCAGTTCGGCACGCCGCGCGAACTCTACCGCCAGCCCGGCTCGGCCTTCATCGCCGACTTCGTGGGCGAGGCCAACTGGCTGCCGTTCGAGCGCATCGACGCGCACCGCGCCCGCGTGGGCCGTCAGGAACTGGCCGTGGACGAGGCGCTGGGCGCCGCGTCCGGCCGCCTGTTCGTGCGCCCCGAGGCCGTGCGCGTCAGCGCCGTGCGGCCGGAACAGCCCAACGCCATGCTGGCCGACGTGCTCGACGGCGTGTTCCTGGGCCGAGGCTACCGCCTGGCCTTGCGCCTGGAAGGCGTGCCCGGCGCCACCGTGCATTCCATCGTGTCCCCCGAAACCGGAGACGCCCTGCTGGGCCCTCACGCCGCCAGCCGCTGCTGGGTGGAGCTGCCGCGCCATGCGATTCGCGCCTACGCTTGACGCGGGTTCCGCGCCCGCCGCCGACGCCGCGCCCGCCGCCGTGAGCCAGCCGCCCCTGACGCCGGCGCCCCCGGTGACGCCCGCCGCCTCGTTCCCCGCGCTGGGCCGCCGCCCGCTGCCGCGCTGGGTCGGCTCCGCCGGCCTGGGCCTGGGGCAGGGCGCGCTGGTGCTGGGGCTGGCGCTGTTCCTGGCGCTGCCGCTGCTCGCCATCCTGATCAAGTCCGTGACCGACGGCGACGGCGCCTGGGTCGGGCTGTCCGTGATGACCGGCATCATCGCCGGCGACGGTTTTCTCGCCATGGTCGGGCGCAGCCTCGCCGTGGGCATGGTCACCACGCTGCTGGTGGTGCCCGCCGCCTACGCCTTCGCCTACGGCCTGACGCGCACCCGCCTGCCCGGCAAGGGCCTGTTGCGCATCACGGCGCTGCTGCCGCTGCTGGCGCCGTCGCTGCTGCCCGGCATCGCGCTGGTGTACCTGCTGGGCAACCAGGGCCTGCTCAAGGGCTTGACCGGCGGCGCCACCATCTATGGTTTCTGGGGCATCGTGGTCGGCGAGGCGTTCTATACCTTCCCGCATGCGCTGATGATCCTCCTGACCGGCCTGGCCCTGGCCGATGGCCGGCTCTACGACGCCGCCCGCGCCATGGGCGCCGGACACTGGCGCACCTTCATGACCGTGACCCTGCCGGGCACGCGCTATGCGGTGTTCTCGGCCTGCTGCGTGGTGTTCACGCTGACCGTCACCGACTTCGGCGTGCCCAAGGTGGTGGGCGGCGATTACAACGTGCTGGCGATGGAAGCCTACAAGGCGGTGGTCGGCCAGCAGAACTTCTCCAAGGGCGCGGCCATCGGCCTGATGCTGCTGCTGCCCGCCGTGCTGACCTTCGTGCTGGACCGCCGCCTGCGCGCCCGCCAGGGCGCCCAGATGAGCGGTCGCGCCCAGCCCTACGCGGCGGGCCCGAACCGCCGGCGCGACGCGGCCTTCCTGGCGCTGGCCTGCGTCATGGCGGCGCTGATCCTGCTGATAGTGGGCGTGGCGGTGTGGGCCTCGTTCGTGAAGATGTGGCCGTACAACCTGTCCATGTCGCTGCGTTCCTATGACTTCGACAACATGGACGGCGGCGGCTGGCTGGCCTGGCGCAACAGCCTGGAGCTGGCGTTCTGCACGGCCCTGCTGGGCACGGCGGCGGTGTTCAGCGGCGCCTGGATGATGGAAAAGGTGCCGGCGCGCGGCGCCGCCGCCCGCGGCCTGCGCGGCCTGGCCGGCATGCTGGCGCTGATGCCCATGGCGGTGCCGGGGCTGGTGCTGGGCCTGGGCTACATCTTCTTCTTCAACAGCCCGTCCAATCCGCTGAACCTGCTGTACGGCACCATGCCGCTGCTGGTCCTGTGCACCATCGTGCACTTCTACACCAGCGCCCACCTGACCGCGACCACGGCGCTCAACGCGCTGGATCCGGAGTTCGAGGCCGCCTCGGCCTCGCTCAAGGTGCCGCGCCTGACCACGTTCCTGCGCGTCACGCTGCCGATGTGCCTGCCCGCGGCGCTGGACGTGGCCCGCTACCTGTTCGTGTCCGCCATGACGACGGTGTCCGCCGTGGTGTTCCTGTACAGCCCCAAGACCGTGCTGGCTGCGGTGGCGGTGCTGAACATGGATGACGCCGGCTTCATCGGCCCGGCCGCCGCCATGTGCGCCGTGATCATGGCCAGCTCGGCGGTCGCCTCGCTGGCGCTGCATTTGGCCAGCCGCGCCATGCTGGCCCGCACCCAGGCCTGGCGCCGCCCGGCCGCCGCCTGACCGCAACGATTCAAGACAAGGATGACTACATGACTGCCAAAACCCTGCCCGTCCGCCTGGAGGCGGTGATCTTCGACTGGGCCGGCACGCTGGTCGACTTCGGCTCCTTCGCGCCCACCAAGGTGTTCGTCGACGCTTTCGCGCAGTTCGGCGTGGAGATGTCGCTGGAAGTGGCCCGCGGCCCCATGGGCATGGGCAAGTGGGACCACATCCGCACGCTGTGCGACCTGCCCGCCATCGCGTCCCAGTACGAGGCGCGTTTCGGCCGCCTGCCGACCGATGACGACGTCACCGCCATCTACGAGCGCTTCCTGCCCATGCAGCTGGAAAAAGTGGCGCAGTACTCGGCCGCGATTCCCGGCGCCGCCGAGCAGCTGCGCGCATTGCGCCAGCGCGGCCTGAAGATCGGTTCGTGCTCGGGCTACCCGGCCAGCGTGATGCGCCGCGTGATCGAGCGCGCCGCCACCGAGGGGCTGGAGCCCGAATGCATCGTCGCCAGCGACGAGGTGCCGCGCGCGCGTCCCGCGCCGGCCATGGCGCTGAAGAACGTGATCGAGCTGGGCCTGTCCGACGTGGCCGCCTGCGTCAAGGTCGACGACACCGCCCCCGGCATCGAGGAAGGCCGCCGCGCCGGTATGTGGACGGTGGGCCTGCTGCTGTCCGGCAACGCCGCCGGCCTGACGCTGGAGGAATACCTGAGCCTGGACGAGGCTGGCCGCGACGCCGCCCGCGCCCGGGCCGACGCCGAGCTGTCCGGCGCCGCGCCGCATTACCTGATCGACACGGTGGCCGACCTGCCGGCCGTGATCTCCGACATCGAACGCCGGCTGGCGGCGGGCCAGCGTCCCTGAGCTGCCCGCCACTTTTTTTTCCCTGCGACGTTTTCGCACGACCTGCGCGGCGGCCATCCGGCCAGCCGCGTGACCTTCATCAGTCTTTTTTCCGCTCATCCACGGAGTACACACATGAATCGCTACAAGCTGCTTGCCCTGGCCGCCGCCCTGTCGGGCGTGATGGGCGCCGCCTCCGCCGAGACCACGCTGACGGTCTACACCGCGCTGGAAGCCGACCAGATCAAGGCCTATCAGGCCGCGTTCGAGAAGGCCAATCCCGACATCAAGATCCAGTGGGTGCGCGATTCCACCGGCATCATCACCGCCAAGCTGCTGGCCGAGAAGAACAACCCCAAGGCCGACGCCATCTGGGGCCTGGCCGGCACCTCGCTGGGCCTGATGGACAAGGAAGGCATGCTGCAGCCCTACGCCCCCAAGGGCCTGGACCAGATCGCCGCCAACATGCGTGACGCCAAGGCCGAGCCCTCCTGGGTCGGCATGGACGGCTTCGCCGCCGCCATCTGCTTCAACACCGTCGAGGCCGAAAAGCAGAAGCTGCCCAAGCCCACGTCGTGGCAGGACCTGACCAAGCCCGTGTACGCCGGCAAGATCGTCATGCCGAACCCGGCCTCGTCGGGCACCGGCTTCCTGGACGTCAGCGCCTGGCTGCAGATCTTCGGCGAAGAGAAGGGCTGGGCCTACATGGACGCCCTGCACAAGAACATCGGCTCGTACACGCACTCGGGCTCCAAGCCTTGCAACCTGGCCGCCTCGGGCGAGTTCCCGATCGGCGTCTCGTTCGACTACCGCGCCGCCAAGCTGAAGGCCGACGGCGCGCCGGTCGAAGCCGTGTTCCCGTCGGAAGGCCTGGGCTGGGAAGTCGAAGCCACCGCCATCGTCAAGGGCACCAAGAATCTGGAAGCCGCCCGCAAGCTGGCCGACTTCTCCGCCAGCCGCGAGGCCAACGAGCTGTACAAGGCCAACTTCGCCGTGCTGGCCATCCCGTCGATCGCCACGTCCAACCCGAACCTGCCGGCCGATCTGACCAAGCGCATGATCAAGAACGACTTCACCTGGGCCGCCACCAACCGCGACCGCATCATCGCCGAGTGGACCAAGCGCTACGACGGCAAGTCCGAGCCGAAGAAGAAGTAAGCAGGCAGGCGGCAGGGCAGCGCCGCGAGGGCGCTGCCCGCTTCATCCCGGTTCACCTTTCAGTTTCACCTTTCCGTTCTTCGTCGCGTTGAAACGCTTCCCGCCGAAGCCGGGCGGGGCCGCACGGAACCGGCTTTGCCGGTCCGTCGCGGCGCCCCCTTGAGGGGGAAGCGCGCCAGCGCTTCGGAGGTGGGTTCTCTACACATGAAGAATTTTGACGTAATCGTGGTGGGCGCGGGCATGCTCGGCATCGCGCATGCCTGGGCGGCCGCCAAGCGCGGGCTATCGGTGGCCGTGATCGAGCGCAGCCGCCAGGCGCACGGCGCCACGATCCGCAACTTTGGCCAGGTGATCGTGACCGGCCAGGCGCCCGGCATGATGCTGTCGCATGCGCAGCAGGCGCGCGAGCTGTGGCTGGACCTGGCCGCCAAGGCGGGCTTTCATGTGCGCGCCAACGGCGCGCTGGTGCTGGCGCGCAACGCCGACGAGGCCGACGTGCTGCAGGAGTTCGCCGACACGCGTCTGCGGCAGGAAGGCTATCGCGCCGAGCTGCTGTCGGGCCGCGAGGTCGCCGCGCTGTACGACGGCCGCCTGGCGCACCACTGCGCCGCGCTGCGCGGCCTGGACGATCTGCAGATCTATTCGCGCGAGGCGCTGCCCGCCATCACCCGCTATCTGGCGGAATCGCTGGGCGTGACCTTCATCACCGGCACGCTGGCGCGCGCGGTGGAGCAGGGCCGGGTGGCGACCACTGCCGGCGAGTTCCGTGGCGATCATGTGTTCGTCTGCCCCGGCCATGATTACCTGACGCTGCTGCCGGAACGCTTCGCGCCGCTGAACCTGGAAGTCACGCGCCTGCAGATGCTGCGCGCGGCCTTCGAGTCGGCCCCGTTCGCGCTGGACCGGCCGCTGTTGACCGGTCTGTCCTGCGTGCACTACGGCGCGTTCTCGGACCTGCCGTCCGCGCTGGCGCTGCGCGAGGTGATCCAGGCGCGCACGCCCATGCTGCTGGATAACGGCATCCACCTGCTGGTCAGCCCCACGCCCTATGGCGAGCTGATCATCGGCGATTCGCACCAGTACGGCCAGGACGCGCCCCCGTTCAACGACGAGGCGGTCGACAACGCCATGCTGGACCTGGCCTCGCAGGCGCTGGGCGCGCGGCTGCGCGTGGTCGAGCGCTGGCAGGGCGTGTATGGCGCGCACGGCCCGGCGCCGTTCTCGGTCATGCCGGTGGACGATGCGACCACGGTCGCCGTGATGCACTCGGGCGTGGGCATGACGGTGGGCCTGGCGATCGGCGAGCGCACGGTGGCGGGCATCACCGGACGCTGAAGCCGGGCCACGGGCCGCAAACGCGCAGGGAAAAGACAAGGGCCTCGCGGATATCCGCGAGGCCCTTGTGCGTGAGGCGGCTCGGAAGCAGGCTTGGGGGCGGGCTTCAGGGCTCTCCCATGGTGCGCCGGTACCATTCATGGAAGTGCTGCATGCCGTCTTCCATGGGCGACTGGTACGGGCCGGTCTCGTTCACGCCGCGCAGCATCAGGGCCTTGCGGCCGGCGTCCATGCGCTCGGCGATCTCGTCGTCCTCGATCGCCGTTTCCATGTAGGCCGCGCGCTGCGCCTCGACGAACTCGCGCTCGAAGGCGGCGATTTCCTCGGGGTAGTAGAACTCGACCACGTTCACCGTTTCCTGCGGGCTCTTCGGGTACAGCGTGGACAGCACCAGCACGTGCGGATACAGCTCGATCATGTGGGTCGGGAAATACGTGACCCAGACCGCGCCGAAATCGGGCGCGTCGCCCTCGCGGAACGACAGCAGCCGGTCATGCCACTGCTTGTAGACCTCGGAACCCGGCTGGGCCAGCGCATTGTGCACGCCGACCTTCTGCAGGCTGTACCAATCGTTGAACTCCCAGGTCAGGTCGTCGCAGGTGACGAAGCGGCCCAGGCCCGGATGGAACGGGCCGACGTGGTAGTCCTCGAGGTAGACCTCGATGAAGGTTTTCCAGTTGTAGTTGCACTGGTGCACTTCCACATGGTCCAGCACGTAGTCGCCGAAGTCGAACTCCGGCCGCGCGAACAGCGGCGCCATGTCCGAGGCGGGATCGCGCGGGCCTTCGAACAGCAGGCCGTGGCAATCGCGCAGGCGGAACTTCTGCAGGTTCATGCAGGGCGTGGTGTCGAACTGAGGCGCGCCCAGCAGCTCGCCCTGGTTGTTGTAGGTCCAGCGGTGCAGGGGGCAGACGATGTTGCCCCCGGTGGCCTTCAGGCTGCCGTGCGTGTTGCAGTTGCCGGCCACGTTGCCGGTTTCTCCGCCAAGCATCAGCGCCTGACGGTGGCGGCAGACATTTGAGATGAGATCGACGCCTTGCTGGTTGCGAACCAGCACACGCCCTCCGTTTTCCTGGACCAGGGTACGCCAATCCCCCACTTCGGGCACCAGCTTCTGGTGGCCGACGTACTGCGAGGATTGCTTGAAAATGAGTTCTTGCTCGCGGGCAAAGAGGGCTTCGTCAAAATACGCGCTGACGGGTAGCTGGGTGCGAGCTGGCACGACATGTGCCATCCGACCGATGTCGGTCATGATTCCCTCCGCTCGGGTAAAAAAGCCAGGCGGGCTGAGCTTTGCCTGCAGCCCTGGCCGTATCCCACCTTGGGATCGCCCCGGGCCTCGCGGGTTCCCCCAAGGTGCCGGGGAAGCGGCGGATGCCGTCGTTGCTGCCGACGCTTACCGCCGATGTTTCCGCTATCAGGGTCCGCAATGTGCCCGTTCTGGCGCGAAGAAAAATCGGTGTCTGGCCGATCAAATAAGGCGTGAATTGTACCCCAACCCTTTTTCCCGCGCCCATGATGGCGCAAGGGGCTTGGCGGGGCGAGACGGGGTTGCGCTTGACCTGGCGCAAACGGGCTCGTTCTGGGCGCCTGGCGGCGGGCGTCGATCCATTCGGCCTACGCCTTTCAGACCAGCCTGCGGGTCGCGGGATGACGTCGCAACAGCCAGCTGCTCGCGGCCGACAGGGCGAACACGGCCGCCGTCAGCAAGGGCAGCGTCCAGGCCGTGCCGTGGCCGCCGCGCAGCAGGCCCGCGCGCTGCGCCAGGTCCAGGAACACCGGATGGATCAGGTAGACGCCGAAGGTCAGCGGCGCCAGCCGCGCGAGCCGGGGCAGGCGCGGCGCGTCCACGATCAGCTGGAACGCGGCCAGCGACATGAACGGCACGGTCAGGCTGAAGTAGTCATAGAAGTAGGTGTTGAGCATCCGTGAGCTGGACAGCAGGTACACGCCCAGGGCCGTGGCGGCCACGCTGGCCGCCAGCATCAGGCCGGGGCGGGGAATGCGCAGCTCGCCCGCGTGGATCATGCGTCCGGCGACGAAATACCCCAGATAGGGCAGGAACCAGGTCAGGAAGAAGCCGGGCGGGGCGTCCAGGGCGCGGCGGTACAGCGCGTCCAGGATCGCCAGGCCAAGGATGCCCACGACCCACAGGGCGCGGGCCTGGCGCGAACTGCGCGCCGCCAGCGCGCGCACCAGCGGCGCGAACAGGTACAGGCCCACGATCATGTACAGGTACCACAGGTGATAGTAGGGCTCGCCATGGGCCAGCTTGCGCGGCCAGAAGGACAGGTCCAGCCGGCCGTCGTCGATCCAGTCCAGCGCCGTGCGCCAGAGCAGGTAGAACAGCGTCCAGAACAGCAGCGGCGCGCAGATCCGCGCCACGCGGCGGCTGTAGAAGCGGCGCGCGTCCTGCGGCCGTTCGGGGTCCAGCAGCAGGGCGCCGCTGATCATCACGAACACCGGCACGCACCAGCGGGCCGCCGAGTCGTACAGGTTGGCCGCCAGCCAGGCGCCGCTGCCGTAGGCTGCCGGGTCGCTGACCACGGTCGCGGCGCCATGCAGCATCACCACGGCCACGGCGGCCAGCCAGCGGGCGGCGTCCAGGCGGGCGTATCGATCGTCGGATTCGGGCATCGGGCTCCTTGCGCGGACAGGGAAAGGCGTCCGCTCGCGGGGCCGCGGCGCGGGCCGCAGCCTGCCTACACCCTAGCAGCCGGCGGCGCGCGCGTGCTGTATCGAGGCGTTAGCCCGCGCGTCAGGGTGTTCCTATTGCAGGGCGACGCCGGCCTGCTTGATGAGCTGCGAGACGATGGGCTGCTCGTTGCGGATCTGGGCCTGCAGCTCGGCGGGCGTGCCCGAGCGCGGATCGATGCCCATGCCGAGCAGGCGCTGCTTCACGGCATCGTCCGCCAGCGCGTCCGCCAGCGCCTTGCGCAGCCGTTCCAGCACCGGCTCGGGCGTGCCGCGCGGCGCCACGAAGCTGAACCAGGCCGTCATGTCGAAGCCCTGGTAGCCCTGCTCGGCCAGCGTGGGCAGCGCCGGTTCGGTCGCCAGCCGTCCGGGGCTGGTGATGGCGAAGACCTTGACCTTGCCGGCCGCGGCCTGCGGCATGCCGGTGGCGACCATGTCGAAGAACAGGTCCACGTCGCCGCTGATCAACGCGGGCAGCGCCTGGGTCGCGCCCTTGAACGGCACATGCAGGATGTCGATGCCGGCGCGCTGCTTGAACAGTTCGCCGGCCAGGTGCGACGAGGTGCCGGGGCCGAAGGTGGCGAAGGTCAGCTTGCCCGGGTTCTGCTTGGCGTAGTCGACCAGATCCCTGGTGCTGGCGAAGGGCCGCTTGGGGCTGGACAGCAGCACCAGCGGGCCGACGCCCACCATGCCGATCGGCGCGAAGCCGTCCGGGTCATAGGGCAGTTCCTTGTACAGGTAGCGGTTGGTGACCAGCGTCGAGTTGGTCGCCATCAATATGGTGTAGCCGTCAGGCGCCTCGCGCGACACGAAGGCCGCGCCGATGGAGGTGCCGGCGCCGGCCTTGTTCTCGACGATCATGGGCTGGCCCAGATCCTTGGCCATGCGTTCAGCCAGCACCCGGGTCAACACATCGGTGGCGCCGCCCGCCGGGAACGGCGAGACCACCTTGATCGGACGAGACGGATAGGTGTCGGCCTGCGCGCTCAGCGCGGCCGCGCCGAGCAGGGCGGCGGCAAGCAGTTTGATGCCAGTGCGAATCATGTTTTCCCCATGAAGTCAGTCGGACGGATCCTGGTCGCGAGACCGGGGCGGCGGCCGGACGCTCCGTGGGTCGGGGCGTTGCGGATGGCTTGCCAGATCTTTCGCGCCGTACTAAATTTCGCTTACTGAATTTCGATTAACGGAATTATGTTTTGTTATTCGAAATAAACTATAAAAACGAAGCGCACGAAAATGCAATCCTTTTCTGACCGCAAGCGCATCCCCCATCCCGCGTCCAAGCCCGACGAGAAACTCGCGCTCAGCCAGCCCGCGCGGCGCAAGCGCGCGGCCGTGACGGGCGAGGGCGGGGCCTCGCCGGACTTCATCACCGCGCTGGCGCGCGGGCTGGACGTGCTGCGCTGCTTCCGCCATGGCGTGAACGCGCTGGGCAACCTGGACCTGGCCCGCCTGACCGGCCTGCCCAAGCCCACCATCAGCCGCATCACCTACACGCTGACCGAGCTGGGCTATCTGCGCTATCACCCGGACACCGGCAAGTACTCGCCGGGCTACGGCGTGCTGGCGCTGGGCTACGGCCTGCTGGCCGGGCTCGAGGTGCGCGAACTGGCCAAGGCCTCGATGACCGAGCTGGCCCGTCAGACTGGCGGCGCCGTGGCCCTGGGCGCCTTCGACGGCGACGCCATGACCTACGTCGAGGCCGTCCACGGCTCGTCCGCGCTGTATCTGCGCCTGCCGGTGGGCTACCGCGCCAGCCTGGACAGCGCCATGGGGCGCGCCTACCTCGCCAGCCTGCCGGAAGACGAATGCGCCGCGCTCGCGGCGCGCATGGGCGAGGCCGCCCCCGACGATGCCGTCATCTGCCGCGCGCGCGCCGAGCTGCGCGAGACCGGCTGCTGTTTCGCCATCGGCGAATGGCAGTCGGACATCAACGCGGTGGCGGTGCCGTTCGCCTCGCTCACGGGCGAGGGCGTGTTCGTGATGAGCTGTGGCGGTCCCGCCAGCCTGCTCAGCGAGGCCGAGCTGCGCGGGCGCGTCGCGCAATCGCTGGCCGATGCCGTGGAAGGGCTGGCCGGCGGCGCCTGAGGCGCGCGCGGCCGTCGCCGCGCGGGGCCGGCCCGCAAGCGCTGCGGCCGGCGGTGGGTATCTCGTACAATCCACGGATTGATCCACCCGATTGCGTTCCCGGAGGCCCTTTTGGCCAAACCTTCACAAGCCGATCCGCAGGTCGACGACCGCCCCTTGCCCCAGGATTTCGAAACGGCGCTGGCCGAGCTGGAGTCGCTGGTCGCGGCCATGGAAGACGGCTCGCTGCCGCTGGAGCAGTCGCTGGCGGCCTACCGCCGCGGCGTCGAGCTCACGCGCGTCTGCCAGGACCGCCTGGCGCAGGCCGAGCAGCAGGTGAAAGTGCTGGAGGGCGACTTGCTGCGCCCGCTGGATCCGGCGGCGCTGGACGACGAATAAGACTCGGATGAAGCAGACTCAACTCGCATTTCCGGAATGGCTGCAGGGCCGTGTCCGCCACGTCGAAGACGTCCTGGACGACCTGCTGCCCCCGGCCGACGCGCTGCCCGCGCGCCTGCACGAAGCCATGCGCTACGCCACGCTGGGCGGCGGCAAGCGCGTGCGCGCGGCGCTGGTCTACGCGGCCGGCCAGGCCTGCCCCGTCAGCGGCAGCGTGCTCGCCATCGAGGCCTCGCTGGACCGCGCGGCCGCGGCCGTGGAACTGATCCACGCCTATTCGCTGGTGCACGACGACCTGCCCTGCATGGACGACGACACGCTGCGCCGCGGCCGTCCCACCGCCCACGTGCAGTTCGACGAAGCCACCGCCATGCTGGCCGGCGACGCCCTGCAGCCGCTGGCGTTCGACCTGCTGGCGTCGATGCCGATCGCGCCCGCGCTGATCGTGCAGGCCACGCAGTCGCTGGCGCGCGCCGCCGGCAGCCAGGGCATGGCCGGCGGCCAGGCCATCGACCTGTTCAGCGTCGGCCGTGCGCTGTCGCGCGACGAACTGCAGACCATGCACAGCATGAAGACCGGCGCGATGGTGGCGTGCAGCGTGGCGCTGGGCGGCATCGTGGCCGGCGCCAGCTCGGCCTCGCGCCAGGCGCTGGATGTGTACGCGCAGGCCATGGGCCTGGCCTTCCAGGTGGTGGACGATATCCTGGACGTGACGGCGGACAGCGCCAGCCTGGGCAAGACGCCGGGCAAGGACGCCGCCGAGAACAAGCCCACCTACGTGTCCCTGCTGGGCCTGGACGAGGCGCGCGCCTTCGCCGGGGAACTGCGCTCGACCGCGCTGGCGGCGCTGGAACCGCTGGGCGACGCGGGCTCGCGCCTGGCCCAGCTGGCCGATTTCATCGTACTTCGGGATCGCTGATCCCTGACATGCCCGGCCTGGCTGCAGGCCGGGGCAACGAACCGCAACAACAGCATGACGACAGGCATGACGACAGAACTTCTGGACAGCATCCAATCCCCGGCCGACCTCAGGCGCCTGGACCGCCGCGAGCTGAAACGGCTGGCCGAGGAGCTGCGCGGATTCGTGCTGGAATCGGTCTCCAAGACCGGCGGGCACCTGTCGTCCAACCTGGGCACGGTGGAACTGACGCTGGCCCTGCATCAGGTATTCGACACGCCGCATGACCGCATCGTCTGGGACGTGGGCCATCAGTCCTATCCGCACAAGATCCTGACCGGCCGCCGCGCCGGCATGGCCAAGCTGCGCCAGCTGGGCGGCATCTCCGGCTTTCCCAAGCGCAGCGAATCGGAATACGACGCCTTCGGCACCGCGCACTCGTCCACCTCGATCTCGGCCGCCCTGGGCATGGCGGTGGCCTCGCGCAACGCCGGCGTGCAGCGCCAGCACATCGCCGTGATCGGCGACGGCGCGATGTCCGCCGGCATGGCGTTCGAGGCCATGAACAACGCCGGCGTCACGCCCAATATCAACCTGCTGGTGATCCTGAACGACAACGACATGTCGATCTCGCCGCCGGTGGGGGCGTTGAACCGCTATTTCGCGCGGCTGATGTCGGGCCGCTTCTACGCCGCGGCCAAGAACGTCGGCCGCGCCGTGCTGCAGCACGTGCCGCCGGTGCTGGAGCTGGCGCGCCGCTTCGAGGAACACGCCAAGGGCATGGTCACGCCGGCCACGCTGTTCGAGGAATTCGGCTTCAACTACGTGGGCCCGATCGACGGCCACGACCTGGACGCGCTGGTGCCCACGCTGCAGAACCTGAAGGCGCTGCAAGGCCTGCAGTTCCTGCACGTCGTCACCAAGAAAGGACAGGGCTACAAGCTGGCCGAGGCCGATCCCGTGCTGTACCACGGTCCCGGCAAGTTCGATCCGGCCGTCGGCATCCAGCAGGCCAAGGGTCCGGGCAAGCGCAGCTTCACCCAGGTCTTCGGCCAGTGGCTGTGCGACACGGCCGAGGCAGATTCGCGCCTGGTCGCGATCACGCCCGCCATGCGCGAGGGCAGCGGCCTGGTCGAGTTCGAGCAGCGTTTCCCGCAGCGCTACTTCGACGTGGGCATCGCCGAGCAGCACGCCGTGACCTTCGCCGCCGGCATCGCCTGCGAGGGACAGAAGCCGGTGGTCGCCATCTATTCCACCTTCCTGCAGCGCGGCTACGACCAGCTGATCCACGACGTGGCGCTGCAGAACCTGGACGTCACCTTCGCGCTGGACCGCGCCGGCCTGGTGGGCGCGGACGGCGCCACGCACGCGGGCAACTACGACATCGCCTTCCTGCGCTGCATTCCCAACATGGTGGTGGCCACGCCGTCCGACGAGGCCGAGGCGCGGTTGCTGCTGTCCACCTGTTATCAGCATCCCGGCCCGGCCTCGGTGCGCTACCCGCGCGGCGCCGGCCGTGGCGCGGCCGAGGCGCCCAGCCTGGAGACGGTCGAGCTGGGCCGCGGCGTGGTGCGCCGCGAGGGCCGCAAGATCGCCATCCTGGGCTTCGGCACGCTGCTGCCGGCCGGGCAGGCCGCGGCCGAGGCGCTGGATGCCACGGTGGCCGACATGCGCTTCGTCAAGCCGATCGACCGCGAACTGATCCTGGACCTGGCCAGCCGCCACGACGCCCTGGTCACGCTGGAAGAGGCCTGCATCATGGGCGGCGCCGGCAGCGCCGTGCTGGAAGTGCTGAGCGCGGCGGGCGTGCAGATCCCGGTGTTGCAGCTGGGCCTGCCCGACGAGTTCATCGACCACGGCGAACAATCCGCCCTGCTGGCCGGCGTGGGCCTGGACGCTTCCGGCATCGAGCAGTCGATCCGTACCCGGTTTTCCAGCCTGCTGGGCTGAGGCCGGCAAGGTTGTGCGGTCGGCTGGAACAGTCTGTTCCGGCCCCGCCAACCTATAAAGAGAAGGGTTTTCCCGGGCGCTTGCCGGTGTATGGGCGATAATGGCTCCCTTCCAAAAGACTCCTGGGCCGGGCACGGCAGCGCCGCCCCGCCTCCCAGACAGGTAAGCCGAAATGAATTCTCCGATTGATCCCGCCATCGTGATGCCCGATGTCCAGAGTTCCACGGACACGCGTCACATCCCGATCCAGCGCGTCGGCATCCGCGGCGTGCGCCATCCCATGCTGGTCGAAAGCGCCGACGGTTCGCCCCAGGGCACCGTGGCCAACTGGACCCTCACGGTCGCCCTGCCGCCCGAGGAGAAGGGCACCCACATGTCGCGCTTCGTGGCCCTGCTGGAAAAGTATCGCAGCACGCCCATGACGCCCAAGCTGTTCCGCCAGATGGCGGCCGACATGCTGCCGCTGCTGCACGCCGAACGCGGCGACATCACCGCGGCCTTCCCGTACTTCATCAACAAGTCCGCCCCCATCTCGGGCGTGCAAAGCCTGCTGGACTACGAAGTGCAGTGGATCGCGCGCGCCCAGGGCGACAGCGTTGAATTCGAACTGATCGTGCAGGTGCCGGTCACCAGCCTCTGTCCCTGCTCGAAGGCCATCTCCGAGTACGGCGCGCACAACCAGCGCTCGCACGTCACGGTCTCGGCCATCCTGGGTTCGGACATCAGCATGGACGGCGTCATCCGCCTGATCGAGGATGAAGGCTCCTGCGAGCTGTGGGGCCTGCTCAAGCGCCCGGACGAGAAGTACGTCACCGAACGCGCCTACGACAATCCCAAGTTCGTCGAGGACCTGGTGCGCGACGTGGCCGCCCGCCTGAACGCGCACCCCGGCATCGCCCGCTACCGCGTCGAGGCCGAGAACTTCGAATCCATCCACAACCACTCGGCCTACGCCGTGGTCGAAGGCTGATTCCTCCATGACGCATCCGGCGGCCTCCGACTGGCCGCTCATCGCAGGATTGCAGCAATGGGAAGCGCGGCTGGCCGGGAAACTGGCCGGCCGCGGCCGTTTTGGCGTCGCGCTCTACGAATTCTTGCGCTTCGGCGCGAAGCAGGCCTGGGCCTGCCTGTTCGGCGGCCTGATGTGCGCGCTGCTGCTGGGCACGCACTGGTGGTATCCCAAGGACGCGCTGCTGGCGCGTTACGACTTCCTGACGCTGGCCGCGCTGGGCATCCAGGCCGCGCTGTTGCTGCTGCGCATGGAGACCTGGGCCGAGGCCAAGGTGATCCTGATGTTCCATGCGGTCGGCACCGTCATGGAGATCTTCAAGACCTCGGCCGGCTCCTGGATCTATCCCGAGGCCAATCTGCTGCGCATCGGCGGCGTGCCGCTGTTCACCGGCTTCATGTACGCGGCGGTGGGCAGCTACCTGGCGCGGGTCTGGCGGCTCTTCGATTTCCGCTTCCGCGCCCACCCGCCGCTGGCGGCCACGCTGGCACTGTCGGCGCTGATCTACGCGAATTTCTTCGCGCACCATTTCATCGCCGACTTCCGCCTGCTGCTGTTCGCGATGACGGCGCTCCTGTTCGGCCGCGCCTGGGTCTATTTCCGCATCTGGCGCGAGTACCGCCGCATGCCGCTGCTGCTGGGCTTCGTGCTGGTGGCCTTGTTCATCTGGTTCGCCGAGAACATCGGCACCTTCGCCAACGCCTGGCGCTATCCCAACCAGTCCGGCGGCTGGGAAATGGTGTCCATCGCCAAGCTGGGCTCCTGGTTCCTGCTGATGATCATCAGCTATGTGATGGTCAGCGTGGTGAACCGCCCCGAGGACATTTCGGCCGCCCCTGTTGCCGAAATGCCGCGCGAGGGCGGGGAATCGGGCGGATCTGGCGCGTCCCTTATTTCTTGAGCCGGTCTGGCTTGCGTCTGACAGGCCAATAGGCGATAATCGAGAGCTTTCTTGCTCGACCGCTCATGTTTTTGAGCAGCGGGCTGCCCCTTGCAAGCTTGGCGTTTCACTTTCAAGCGCGTTGAAAAGCGCGCTGAATGGCGAAGCCGGGCGAGCAGGACATCCTCAAGGAGTTTTACTCATGCGTCACTACGAAGTGGTGTTTATCGTTCACCCCGACCAAAGCGAGCAAGTGCCCGCCATGGTCGAGCGTTACCAAGCGCTGGTCACGGGCCAAGGCGGCTCGATCCATCGCCTGGAAGACTGGGGCCGCCGTCAACTGGCCTACCCGATCCAGAAGCTCGTCAAGGCTCACTACGTCTGCCTGAACATCGAGTGCGGCCAAGCCACGCTGGATGAGCTGGAGCACTCGTTCCGCTACAACGACGCCGTGCTGCGCCACCTGGTCATCAAGACCAAGAAGGCCCAGACCACCCCCTCGATCATGATGAAGTCGGTCGAGCGCGAGGAAGCCCGCAAGGCGTCGGCTGAAGCCGCTGCCGCCCAGGCTGAGTAAGCAGGGCTAGCGCGACCGCACCCGCGCAAGTCCGACTGGCACCGGCAGGATGAATAGACTGGAACTCAGCGCCCGCGTTCTCGAATGCGAGCCTTTGCGCCACACTCCCGCTGGATTGCCCGCGCTGGAATTGCTGCTGGCGCACGAGTCCGAAGTGATCGAGGCTGGCCTTCCGCGCCGCGTCGAACTCACGCTTCAGGCCGTTGCGCTGGGCGACCTGGCACTGATGCTCAAGGGCATCGCGCTGGGCACCGAACTGCAGGTAGTGGGCTTTCTGGCCCCGACCCGCAAGGATTCGGTGAAGGTCAAGCTGCATTTGCAGCAGGCGCGCAAGACCGGCGGCAGTGCAGGGCACGATCCGCTGGTGGCATGACGGGACAGGAACGGGGCGCATAGCGCCTTCTGACAAACGGATAGGTTATGGGGCCGACGGCATGGCCAGGCCCCTCAAACATAGAGGTACACATCATGGCTTTCTTCGGAAAACGCAAGGAAAAACGCAAGTTCACGCAGCAGAACCCGCTGTTCAAGCGTCGCAAGTTCTGCCGCTTCACCGCCGCCGGCGTCGAAGAGATCGATTACAAGGATCTGGACACCCTGCGCGACTTCGTGCAAGAAAACGGCAAGATCATCCCGGCTCGTCTGACCGGCACCAAGGCTATCTACCAGCGTCAGCTGGACACCGCCATCAAGCGCGCGCGCTTCCTGGCTCTGTTGCCTTACACCGACAACCACAACTAATCCGGGGCACTGAAAATGCAAGTCATTCTGCTCGAAAAAGTCGTCAACCTGGGTAACCTGGGCGAAGTCGTGCGCGTGCGCGACGGCTATGCCCGCAACTTCCTGATCCCCCAGAAGAAGGCCCGTCGTGCCACCGACGCCGCCCTGAAGGAATTCGAAGCCCGCCGCGCTGAACTGGAAAAGCTGCAAGCCGAGAAGCTGGCCGCTGCCCAAGCCCTGGGCGAGCGCCTGAACGGCTACCAGCTGAAGATCGTCCAGAAGGCTGGCGTCGACGGCCGCCTGTTCGGTTCCGTGACCAACGGCGACATCGCCGAAGGTCTGAAGAAGGCTGACTTCGCGGTCGAAAAGGCCCAGGTTCGCCTGCCCAACGGCCACCTGAAGGCCATCGGCGAGTACCCGATCCAGGTCGCTCTGCACGCCGACGTCGTGTCCGACGTGACCGTTCTGGTCGAGGGCGACCTGTCCTGATTCCAGGACGGCTTCGCTGAAAAAAAAGCCGGCCCGCGCGCCGGCTTTTTTTCTTTTTGCATTTGCATCAAAGCGTGTAGCCTGTCGGGCTTTGGCCGCAGACCGCGCGCATTCCGGCGTTCCCGCCCGCCGTTCCATCTCGAGGATCCATTGACACAGCCGCCCGTTCACCACAACGCGCCGCCCGGCCTGCGCGCCTGGCTAGACAGCGTGGACGCGTCGCGCGAGCCCTCGGTGCGGGAAGTGACCATAGATGGCGTGCGCTGTGTCATCAAGCGGCGTCGGCCCAGCCTGGGCGGCGGCCTGTCATATGCGCTGCGCTACGCGCGCGCCCTGTTCCTGGGCCTGGGCTGCAAGCTGTTCCTGGGCGAGTTTCCCCGCCCCGGCGTGGTGCTTCGGAACGGCCTGGAGCACGAGGCCGAACGGCTGTCGGCGCTGTTGCAGGCCGGCTGCCGCGTGCCGGAAGTCTGGTGGCGGGAGCGGGGCCTGCTGGTGCTGGAATACGTGGGTGAAGACCTGGCGGACCTGATCCGCAACGAGGATTCCACCACGCGCCTGTGGCTGGCTCGCGCCGCCGCGGCGGATCTGGCGGCCTTTCACGCGCGCGGGCTGTGGCACGGCGGCGCGCAGATCCGCAACATTACGCTGCGCGAAGGCGAGCTGTGGCGCATCGACTTCGAAGAGAACATCGGTTCGGCCCTGTCGCGTCCGCTGACCCAGGCTTATGATCTGTTCCAGATGCTGGCCTCGATCACGTCGCTGCGCACGCTGCCCGATGACGTGGGCCGCTCGCTCGGTAAACTGGCGCTGGACGTCTATTTCGAGCATCACCCCGACGCCGAAGTCAAAAAATGCCTGAGGCGGCTGGCGCGCGTGTTGCGCGTCATCGCCGCGCCGCTGCGCCCGCTGCTGGGCCGGCTGCCGTCGCGCGACGTGCAGGGCTTTTTCCGCGTCGCGGATATCTTGCAGCCTTTACTTTTGAAGCCATGACCAATCCTGCCGATTCCCAGCTCGAATACCTGCGCGTTCCCCCCCATTCCATCGAGGCGGAGCAGTCGGTGCTGGGCGGCCTGTTGCTGGACAACAGCGCCTGGGACCGCATCGCCGACGTCCTGATCGAGGAAGACTTCTACCGCCACGACCACCGTCTCATCTGGCATCACATCGCGCGCCTGATCGGCCTGGCCCGTCCGGCCGACGTGATCACGGTGAACGAGTCGCTGGTCAGCGCCGGCAAGGCCGAGGACGCGGGCGGGCTGGCCTACCTGAACGCCCTGGCGCACAACACGCCGTCGGCCGCGAACATCCGCCGCTACGGTGAGATCGTGCGCGAGCGCGCCATGCTGCGCAAGCTGGTGTCGATCGCCGACGAGATCTCGTCGGCGGCCATGAACCCGCAGGGCAAGGAAGCGCGCCAGCTGCTGGACGAAGCCGAATCCAAGGTCTTCCAGATCGCGCAGGAAGGGGCGCGCGGCGCGGCCGGCTTCCAGGAAATCCAGCCGCTGCTGACGCAGGTGGTCGAGCGCATCGACGAGCTCTATCACCGCGAAGGCAGTTCCGACGTGACCGGCGTGCCCACGGGCTTCACCGATCTGGACAAGATGACGTCCGGCATGCAGGGCGGCGACCTGATCATCGTCGCGGGCCGTCCCTCGATGGGCAAGACCTCGTTCTCGATGAACATCGGCGAGCACGTCGCCATCGAGCAGGGCCTGCCCGTGGCGGTGTTCTCCATGGAAATGGGCGCGGTGCAGCTGGCCATGCGTATGCTGGGTTCGGTCGGCCTGCTGGACCAGCACCGCATGCGTACCGGCAAGCTGATCGCCGAGGACTGGCCGCGCGTGACCCACGCGGTGCAGCTGATGCAGGACGCGCAGGTCTACATCGACGAATCGCCCGCGCTCAGCCCCATGGAAGTGCGCGCCCGCGCGCGGCGCCTGGCGCGCCAGTGCGGCCAGCTCGGCCTGATCATCATCGACTACCTGCAGCTGATGTCGGGCAACGGTTCGGGCGAGAACCGGGCCACCGAAGTGTCGGAAATCAGCCGTTCGCTCAAGGGCCTGGCCAAGGAGCTGAACTGCCCGCTGATCGCGCTGTCGCAGCTGAACCGCAGCCTGGAACAACGCCCCAACAAGCGCCCCGTGATGAGCGATCTGCGCGAATCGGGCGCCATCGAACAGGACGCCGACGTGATCCTGTTCATCTACCGCGACGAGGTCTACAACCCCGATTCGCCGGACAAGGGCACGGCCGAGATCATCATCGGCAAGCAGCGTAACGGTCCCATCGGCACCGTGCGCCTGACCTTCCAGGGCTCCAGCACGCGCTTCCTGAACTTCTCCGGCGCGCAGCCGAAGGACATGTACTGAACGCCTCGCGTCAGATCCAGCGCGTCGAAACGAAAAACCACGCCGCGGCGTGGTTTTTTCATTCCAGGGACCGCGCGCCGGTCAGGCCGGGGTGTCAGGCCGCTTGCCGTAGCGCGCGGCCAGCACGCCGCAGACCATCAGCTGGATCTGGTGGAACAGCATCAGCGGCAGCACGATGGCGCCCACCGCATGGCCCGCGAACAGCACCTGGGCCATCGGGATGCCGCTGGCCAGGCTTTTCTTGGAGCCGCAGAAGAGCAGGGTGATGCGGTCTTCGATGTTGAAGCCCAGCGCCTTGCCGGCCAGCGCCGACAGGCCCAGCGCCAGCGCCAGGATCAGCGCGCAGGCCGCCACCAGCCCGGCCAGCGCCGGCAGCGGCGTGCTGCTCCACAGGCCTTCGTTGATGGCTTCGGAGAAGGCGGTGTACACCACCAGCAGGATCGAGCCCTGGTCCACGAACTTCAGCATGGCCTTGCGCCGGTGCACCCAGGCGCCGATCCAGCGGCGCGCGAACTGGCCCAGCACGAAGGGCAGCAGCAGTTGCAGCATGATCTTGAGCACGGCGTCGAACGAGATCGGCGCGCTGCCGGCGTTGGCCACCACCGTGCCCACCAGCAGCGGCGTGAGGAAGATGCCGAGCAGGCTCGATGCCGACGCGCTGCACACGGCCGCCGGCACGTTGCCGCGCGCCATGGATGTGAACGCGATCGCCGATTGCACCGTGGCGGGCAGGCAGCACAGGAACAGGATGCCCAGGTACAGCTCGGGCGTGACCAGCGGCTCCAACACCGGCTTGAGCGCCAGGCCCAGCAGCGGAAACATCAGGAACGTGGCCGAGAAGATGGTCAGGTGCAGCTTCCAGTGCGTCAGCCCGGCGATGACGGCCTCGCGCGACAGGCGCGCGCCATGCAGGAAGAACAGCAGGCCGACCGCGATATTGGTGATCCAGCCGAACACGGCCACGCCCTTGCCGTGCGCGGGCACGATGCTGGCGATGATGACGGTGCAGATCAGGTAGAGGGTGAAGCGGTCGGGCAGGAGGCGTGCGAGGCGTTGCATGGGGACGTGACGGGGGAAAAAGGCCGGCGGCCACAGGGGCCGCCGCGAGGTCCGTATTGTAGTCCCGCAAGGCGGGGTGTCGCCGGCGCCGACCCCGCCGGTGTCCACGGGGCGAGGCGCGCCGCTATGGCGTCATCGCCAGCGCCAGGTCGAAGGCGGCGACCAGCGAGGCGTGGTCGGCCACGCCCTTGCCGGCGATGTCGAATGCCGTGCCATGGTCCACGCTGGTGCGCACGAAGGGCAGACCCACCGTGACGTTGACGCCATGGTCCAGGCCCAGGTACTTCACGGGGATCAGGCCCTGGTCGTGGTATTGCGCCACCACGATGTCGAATTCGCCGCGCCGTGCGCGCATGAAGATGGTGTCGCCCGGCCAGGGGCCGCTGGCGTTGATGCCCTCGGCGCGGGCCTGGGCGATGGCCGGCTCGATGACCTCGATTTCCTCGCGGCCGAACTTGCCGCCTTCGCCGGCGTGCGGATTCAGGCCCGCGACCGCCACGCGCGGCCGCGCGATGCCCATCTGGCGACAGGCCCGGTCGGCCAGGCGCAGCGCGCTCAGCTCGGCCTGCGGCGTGATGCGCGCGATGACGTCGGCCAGCGCCACGTGGATGGTCACCAGCAGCACGCGCAGCTCGTCATTGGCGAGCATCATGGCGAAGTCCGTCGTGCCGGAGCGTTCGGCCAGGATCTCGGTATGGCCGGGATAGTCGATGCCGGCCAGGTGCATGGAATGCTTGTTCAGCGGCGCGGTGACGATGGCGCGGATGGCGCCCGCCTGGGCGTCGTCGATGGCGGCGCAGACGTAGTCGTAGGCGCCGCGTCCGGCCAGGGCGCTGAGTTGCCCCGGCGGCAGGTCGGCGGGCAGGGCGGGACCGCGGCCGATGACCTCGATCAGGCCGGCGCGCAGGCTGGCCTGGGCGGGCGTGGCGATCTCGACCACGTCCAGGCGCGCGCCCAGCGCGGCGGCCGCGCGGCGCAGCGCGCCGGCGTCGCCGTACACCACATGCGGCGCGCGCAGGCCCTGCGCACAGGCTTGGACGACGATTTCAGGGCCGATGCCGGCGGCATCGCCCATGGTGATGCCCACGGGCAGCTTGGTGTTCACGATATGCGTAGGGAAAGGCTTGCTTGGGCAAATGCTACACCCGGGAGCGCCGGCGGCTTACTGCTGCGTCTTCCCGTTGCCGTTGTCCTTGGGCTCGACGGCGGCGCATTCGAAGGTCACGGTCGCGCGTTTGGGCGTCAGGCCGGTGGCGCTGTTGGATGTAATCTTGGGCTTGACCAGCTTGCTGTTGATCGACTGGCAGTATTCATCGGCGCGCTGCAGGGTCTGGTTCTTCAGCTCGACCCAGGTCAGCCAGCGCGCGCCCGCGCTGTTGGTGACGCTGTAGGTGTGCTTGTCGACCTGCGTCACTTCGCTCATGCCCGCGCAGGCGGACAGCAGGACGAGCAGGGCGGCGGCGGGGGCGAGGCGTGCGAGCATGGGGATGAAATGTCCGGTTGGGAATGTTTGCCAGATTACAACACGGCGCGGGTCGCGCCGCGCGGGGTCCGGCGCGGCCAATGACCGCGTTGACGGCCTCAGGGCGCGGCCACGGCGCTGCGGCGGTCGACCTTGCGACTCAGCACGATGGACGTCTGCGTCTGCTTGACGCCGTCGATCAGGCCGATGCGGTCCAGCAGCGCGTCGAGCTGCTCATGCGTTTCGCAGCGCAGGAAGATCAGGTAGTCGTAGGGTCCGCTGACCGAGGATACTTCCTCGACCTCGGGCATGCGCTCCAGCTCGCGGATCACGGCGGCGGGCGTCTTGGGCAGCACGCTGATGAAGCAGTAGGCGCGCACCGCGGCTTCTTCGAGCAGGCGGCCCAGCCGCACGCCGTATCCCGCGACCACATGCTCGCGTTCCAGCCGCGCGATGCGTGCCACCACGGTGGTGCGGGCCAGCCCGAGCTTGCGCGCGAGGATCGCGGCGGGTTCGCGCGCGTTGGCCTGCAGCAGGCTGAGCAGTTGCCGGTCTATGGCGTCGAGTCGTTCGTTCATGCGCGGAAACGTCGCTGGCGGCCGGCCGGTGCCGGGCGGAGTGACGAACTTACAGGGCGGGCCAGCGCGCGTCAATGCGCCTGGCGCGGCTGCGATCCCGATCGTCCGGGCGCGTCCGGGCGGGCCCAGGCGCGCGACGCTGCCTCGGCCCGCCCGGTTCAGCCATCCGACTCCGGCGGAATGCCGCCCTGGTAGATGCGACCGCCGAATTCGAAGCGGGTGATGGTCTTGCGCGCGGCATCGAAGATGCGATCGCGCGCCGCTTCGCCGGTCGTGGGATCGTCGGCCAGCGTGAAGCGGCACAGGTCGATGTCGCTGTCGTAGTAGGCCCGGCGCACCAGGCCGCTGACGCCGGCCTCGTGGACGAAGTGCGCGAACTCGCGCAGCTGCTCCATTTCATGGAAGGCGCCGCCGCCGCTGACCAGCAGCATGCCGAACTTGTGCTCCTCGGCGGCCTCGGGCGGCGCGGGATCGCCGGATGCCGGGGCGCTGGCGGGCGCGGGATCGTCGTAGTCGAAGCGCGCGCCGGCCTCGCGCATCGCCGCCAGCACGCGCCGCCATTGGGCTTCGTCCAGCACCTGGCGCGCCATCATGTAGAACAGCCGCTGGCGACCCAGGGCGCGCGGCTCGGGGCCGCCGATGTAGCTGCGCCAGGGGACGGCCGCGTCCAGTCCGGCCAGTTCGGCCATTTGCGCGTCGCCATGGCCCAGCCTGTCCTGCAGGCGCCGCAGCGCCTGGGCATCCGGGGGAAGATAGTTCTGGATCGTCTTCATGCGGGCCTCCATGCCTGGTGTGCCGTCCCGCAGGATGACTCGTCATGCGGACGTACGGGACAGCACACTAGCCTTGCGGCCGCTGCGGGCCCGGCCGCGCCGTGTTCATGCTAGCGCGGCATCGCGGCCTTGCCCAGGGGGCCGGCCGGCGCCGGGCGCCGTGCTAGGATTTGCGCCGACCCCAATACCGCCAGGAGCAAGCGCCATGGATATCCAGGAACAAATCGCCGTCATCGTCCACACCATTTCCCACCAGGGCGGACGCATCGACGCCTTGAACGCGACGCTGCTGTCGATGCTGCATCTGGCCAAGTCCTCGCCCGGTCTGCGCGAGGCCATCGAGGCGCAGCTGGAGCAGAACTATTCCAGTCTGCTGGCCCGTTCCGAGAACCCGCAGTACGTGGCCGGGTTCGAGAGCGTGCGCGACCAGATCGTGGCCGCGCTCAAGTGATGGCGCGGCGCGCCGGATCCACGGCCGCTGTCCCTGGCCCGGCCCTGCCGCAGCCACGCGGCATAGTTACCCACATCTTTTGTGGACAAGCCTTGGGATAGTGCGGGTACAGCCTGGAAAAACCCTTTCATTACAAGCGCTTGACCGCACTGCTCAACAATGGCGTCGGCCGGGCGCCAGAGGGAGCCGCCATGCGGGCCTCAAGCCGGGTAATATGCGCCCCCATGCGGAATCAGTATCGATTGGAAACACCGGGCCGGGCGTCCTACGCCAGGATCTCGGAAGCGGCAAAGCTGGCGGCGTTCGACCCCGGCAAACTCTCTCCCGAGGCGCGCCAGAGCTGGGAGCGCCTGGGGCATGACTTCAAGGCCTGGCATGACTTCGACCAGCGCCATCCCATCCTGCGCCGCCTGGCGCTGCTGCCGTTGATCGGCGGCTGGTATCGCAAGGCCCGCCGCCGCCATGTGCTGCGGGTCGGCGGCAGGTTGCTGGTGTGAGGGGGCGCGCCTGAGTCGCCCTGGACGGTCAAGGCACGGCGCCTTCCGCTTCATCAGCGGCGGCGTTTCGCCAGCCAGCGATGGACCAGCCACACCACCGCCGCCACGGCCAGCGCGGCCGCGAGCTTGGTTTCGACGCCATGCAGCCGCCCCAGCAGCGACTCGATGGTCTGTCCGAACAGATAGCCCAGCAGGCTGAAGCACACGGCCCAGATGGCCGCCGCCACCACGTTGAGCACCAGGAAGCGCGGCGCCGGCACGTTCGACACGCCCAGCGCGATCGGCCCCACCGTGCGCAGCCCGTACAGGAAGCGCAGGCTGAGGATGAAGCCGTCGGGATGCCGGTCCACCGCCGCCAGCGCCTTGGTGAAGGCCGGCTTGGCGCGCAGCCGCAGCACCAGCCTGTGATCGCGCCAGCGCCGGCCCAGGTAGAACAGCGCCTGGTCGGCGATCAGCGAGCCGGCGAAGGCGCACAGCATCACGCCCGGCAGGCGCAGCAGGTGCTGGTGCGCCAGGAATCCGGCGAACACCACTACGCTCTCGCCTTCGAGCAGCGTGCCGCCCAGGACCGCCCACAGGCCGTAGTTGGCGATGAACTCGTGCAGCGCCGGGCTCATGGCGAGGGCCTCCCAGGGGCGCGCGTCACGCCCGCCCCGCTTCGACGATGCGCGCCAGCGTGAGCAGGGCGCGGTCGATCTCGGGCGTGTGGCGCTGGCCACAGCTGATGCGCAGGAAGTGTTCGTAGCGGCCGCTGTTGGAGAACATCGCTCCCGGCGCTACGCGTATGCCCTGACGCAATGCCTCTTCGAACACGCGCATGCCGGAACGGCCGCCGGGCATCTCGACCCACAGCAGCATGCCGCCGCGAGGCATGCTCAGGCGCGTGCCAGGCGGAAAGTGGGAGGCGATGAGTTCGGCGCTGCGGTCACGTTGCGTTTTCAGTTCGCGCCGCAGCCGGATCAGGTGCCGGTCATAGGCGCGCGATCCCAGGTAGTCGGCCACGGCGATCTGCGCCAGCGGTTCGTTGGGACGGCTTTGCGCGAATTTCAGCATGGCGATGCGCGCCTTCCAGCGCCCGCCCAGCAGCCAGCCCAGCCGCATGCCCGGCGCCAGCGTCTTGTGCAGGGACGCGCAATAGATCACGTTGCCGGTAGGGTCCCAGGACTTGGCCGCGGGCAGCGGCGCGTCATCGTCGGTCAGCGCGCCATAGGTGTCATCCTCGATCAGCGGCACCTGCTGGCGTTCGCACAGCGCCACCAGCCGGGCTTTTTCCGCGTCCGGCATCACGCAGCCCAGCGGATTCTGGAAGTTCGGCACGACCACCACGGCGCGGATGTTGCCGTGGGTCTGGAAGGCCAGGTCCAGCGCCTCGATCGACAGGCCGTGTTGCGGGCTGGTGGGGATTTCCAGCGCGCGCATGCCCAGGCTTTCCAGGATCTGCAGCAGGCCGAAGTAGCAGGGCGATTCCACCGCGATCGTGTCACCCGGCCGCGCCACGGCCCGCAGCGCCAGGTTCAGCGCCTCGATGCAGCCATGCGTGACGATGACATCATCGGCGCTGGCGTTGATGCCGTTGGCCAGCGCGCGGCGGGCCAGCACCGCGCGCAGTTCGGGATGCCCCTGCGGCGGCACCGGACTGACCAGCATCTGTGGCGATTGCCGCAGGGCGCGGATCATCGCCTGCTTCAGCTCTTCCATGGGGTAGGCCTCGGGCACGGCCGCCGCCAGCGCGAAGTTGGCGCTGACAGGATGGGCCTCGCATTTGGCGATGAAGTCAGAGACGCGGTCGTGGATGCCCACGTACTGGGCGGCGCCCAGCGCCTGCCGGATGTCCGGCTCGGCCACCGGCGGTATGCCGTTGCGCCGGGGCTTGAGCACGAAATAGCCGGAACGCGGCCGCGCCTCGATCAGGCCGTCGTCTTCCAGCAGGCGGCAGGCCTGCAGCGCCGTGGACAGGCTGACATGGTGGGTGCGGACCAGGGTGCGGACCGAGGGCATGCGCTGGTCCGGCGCAAGCACGCCGTTCTGGATGGCGCGCCGGTAGTGATTGGCCAGGCGGAGATAGAGCGGTTGCGATTCCATGCGCCGATCATGCTCCCCGTGTGTGGATGGCGGCTAGGCACAGATGCAGCCAAAGTACACCATAACAGCAAGGAAATCGAGCTTCTGCATCGGTACAGAAAGCCGGGATGTGTGGCTGTTGCGCATAGCAGGGCCGGCGTAGCCTGTCAGCATCGACAGGAGATGATCATGAACCCCAATTCCCCGCCCGGGCCGCACACGACGTGCCTGGATCTGGCCGGCGGCGCCTCGCGGACATTCCTGCTGCGGGCCGGCGCCAACATCGTCTGCCTGAGCGGCAGCCTGCTCATCGATGCGCCGCGCCTGGCCGAAAACGGCGCGCCGTGCCCGCCGCTGCGCCTGAATGCGGGCGAGGCGCAGGGCGTGGGGCACGGCGGCGTGTTGCGCATCACCGCCATCGGCGCCGCCCAGCTGGTATGCCTGAATCCGCCGGGCTGGATGGCCCGTCTGGGGCATCTGCTGCGGGGTGGGCTGGCGCTGCTGACGGGCGTCGCGGCGCGTCAAAAAACCGGGGGGCGGAGTCGATGCGCTGCACAACATTTCAAAATGATGTATGATTCACACATCAGACGCGGGGTGGAGCAGTCTGGCAGCTCGTCGGGCTCATAACCCGAAGGTCGTAGGTTCAAATCCTGCCCCCGCAACCAGTTTCAGCAGCGTCGCCATTTGACGGCCGCGCGATAAAAAGCCCCGAATGCGCAAGCGTCGGGGCTTTTTGCTATCCGCGTTCCGGCCAGGGCCGGCTTGTCCTTCGCGTCGTTCCGGGCGGAACCGGTCCGCGCAGGCTCATGCCGCCGGGCGATGATCAAGCAATGCCCGCGCGCAGGCGCTCGGCTTAGGCTCATCGCCTGGATGAGCCGCTTGCGTTGCCGTCATTCCGAGTACTCGCCGTCGGCGACGCGATTCATGTGCAGGGCCGGCTCCGCCAGGAAATCCTGGAACGTGGCGATATCGCCGTACTCCTCGTGTTCGATATCCCAGTAGCCGATGCGCCGGGTCTTGGGATTCCAGACCAGTAGGGTGTCGGAATAATCGCCGGACGAGCGGCTCAGGCGCAGCACCTTCTTGCGGCCGGCCTGCATCGGCACCGTGTCCGTTAGCGCGAAGAACTCCACGAAACCGAAATCGCAGTCCGGCAGTTCGATGCGTCGCTGCGCGCCTTGCAGGAAATCGAGCAGGTCCGGCGGCAGCTTGTAGGGCTTGAGTTCATGCAGCCGGTTGGCCAGGCTGTGCAATTCCGGGGGTTCCAGCGATTTGAAGTACGCCGCCAACGCCGTGTCGTCCTGCTCGACCGCGACGGTATAGGGGCGGTCGCCGTCGCGATTGCTCAGCGATACGTCCGCGCCATGCTCCACCAGCAGGCGGCACAGGTTCAGGTCGCGATTGCGGGCGGCCACCAGCAGGGGCGTCGCGCTATCGGAGAACACCTGGTCGCGGGCGCCGAAATTGATGTCCACGCCATGCGCGAGAAAGAAATCCACCGCCTGCCGGTTGCGATTGAATACCGCCGAGCGGAAGGCTTCCCCGCCATGCATGGCCACGGTGTGCCCGAGCGCCTCGATGACCGGCAGGTGCTTGAGCTTCTTTCCGTACAGCGCCTGCTGGTAGGCGTCGCCGCCGACCTTGCGCCGGGCGTGGATGTCGGCGCCGTGGGCCGCCAGATACCGCATCAGGTCCGGCGTGCCGTAGCGGGCGGCCAGCGGAAACGCGGGCGCGTCCGCGCGGTTCAGGTCGGCGCCGCGCTCGACCAGCCAGTGCACGGACGCGGTGGCATGGGCGGCCAGCGCCAGCATGAGCGGGGGTTCCCTGGTGTGCGGGCCCAGCACGATGGCGGTCTCGATATCGCAGCCTTCGGCCAGGGCGCTGTCCAGCGCGGCGACGTCGCCCGCCAGCAGCGCCGCCACGAACGGCGGCACGGTCTCGAAATTGCCGATGTCGGCGATCTTCACCATCAGGCGGAACTCCAGTCGTGTCATGGGCGCGCGCCGGCATGGCGGCGCGCGCCGCGCAGGGCGCGCGGGTAGCGGGCCATCCTAGCACGCGCGTCGCGGGTCCCCAGCTGCCTCGCCGCTTGCGCCAGGTCAAGCGCAAGCGTGGTCCGGAGTTTCCCCGATACCTTGCGGGCGCACGGCGGGGCGGTGCTGAGCTACCATGGTCTCAGCCTGCGGCTTGGCCGCGAACAAGGAGGGTGCATGGGTACTGCAAAATACGATCATCCCGGTTATGTCGCCGACACGGGCGATGCAGGCAAGTATCACGTGGGCATCTGGTGCCCGCACGGCTATCCCGCCCATATCCATATCGGCAGGCCGGCCGATGGCGGCGACCCCCTGGCGCTGCTGCGCCTGCGCATACCGGACGGCGTGTTCCAGTCGCTGGCCGACGATCCCGAGACGCTGTGCAGGCGGGCGCTCGGACAGGCGCTGGGCGCGGGCCTGCTGCGCACCGTGGCGGTGGACGGCGACTACCAGGAGATCCGTTTCGAACTCGACGCCGAGCCCTGGGGCGGCCCCATGCAGGCGGCGCGGGCCTGACGAGTTGCCCACAGCGGTTGTGGAAAAGCCTTGGGATAGCCGCTGTGCATGTGTAAATAGTGACGTGATAACAAGGGCTTGGCGCCGGCGCTCAATAAGTGTCCGATCCGGCGCCCGGTCCCTGTTCACCACCCCCATGCGACAATCGCAGCCGCCGCGCCGCCCGCGGCGCTTTTTTTTGTTTTTCCCACGCCATGATTCCGCCACGTTGCTCCGCATTTCCGTGCCTGTTCCGCCATGACTGCTCGCAGGCGTTCGTCGCTCGCGACGGACGCGCGGGGGCGGGACGATGAGCGTGGTGACGGGCGACGCCAGGCCCGGGCGCGTGGCCGTGATCGGCGGCGGTCCTGCCGGCCTGATGGCGGCCGAGGGTCTGGCCGCCCGGGGCTACAGCGTGGATGTGTATGACGCCATGCCGTCGGTCGGCCGGAAGTTCCTGATGGCGGGCCGGGGTGGATTGAATCTGACGCACAGCGAGCCGGCCGGGCCGTTCCTGGCCCGCTATGGCGATCGCGCCGCGCAGGTCGCGCCATGGCTGGCGCGGATGGATGCCGCCGCCTTGCGCGACTGGGCGCATGGCCTGGGCGTGCGCACCTTCGTCGGCACGTCCGGCCGCGTGTTCCCCGAGGAAATGAAGGCCGCGCCCCTGCTGCGCGCCTGGCTGGCGCGGCTGCGCGCGGCCGGCCTGCGCTTTCACATGCGGCACCGCTGGCTGGGCTGGCCCGAGGATGCCGCGGCCGGCGCCGCGGATCTGCGTTTCGATACGCCTGAGGGCGAGCGTCGCGCCTCGGCCGATGCCGTCGTGCTGGCCCTGGGCGGTGGCAGCTGGGCCCGCCTCGGTTCGGATGGCGCCTGGGCGCCGGGCCTGCGCGCGCGCGGCGTCGCCGTGGCGCCGTTGCGGCCGGCCAATTGCGGCTTCGACGTGGACTGGTCGGAACATTTCCGCGAGCGCTACGCGGGCCAGCCGGTCAAGCCGGTATCCATGCGCTGCGGCGATGACGCGAAGGCGCGGCAGGGCGAGTTCGTGGTCACGCGCAGCGGCATCGAGGGCAGCCTGGTCTATGCGCTGTCGGCGGCGTTGCGCGATCGCCTGCAGGCCGATGGCCGCGCGACCGCGGTGCTGGATCTGCTGCCCGACTGGCCGCAGGAAAAAGTGATGGCGGCGGTGACGCATCCGCGCGGCTCGCGTTCGCTGTCCAGCCATTTGCAGAGCCGGCTGGGCCTGACCGGCGTGAAGGCGGGCTTGCTGCGCGAATGCGCGGGCGAGCAGGCGCTGCGCGATCCCGCCCTGCTGGGCGTGCGCATCAAGGCGCTGCCGGTGCCGTTGCAGCGCGCGCGTCCGATCGACGAGGCGATCAGCACGGCGGGGGGCGTGAGCTTCGATGCGCTGACGCCGGGCCTGATGCTGCGCGCCATGCCCGGCGTGTTCTGCGTTGGCGAAATGCTGGATTGGGAGGCGCCCACCGGCGGCTATCTGCTGACTGCCTGCATGGCGGGCGGGCTGGCGGTGGCGGATGGCGTGGCGGCCTACCTGGGCGCGCCACGCGGGGATTGAGGCTTCAGGAACTGGTGAGGATGGACGGGCTCGCCGGCGCGGCGCGCGGGGCCAGGTCGCTGACCACCTGGCCGACCACCGGCGGCGCGCCGTCCTGGGCCAGGATGCCGATGACCCGGGTAACCGAACTGGCTTCCACGCGGGAACCCTGGCCCGGATCCTGAACCAGCTGCCAGATCACCGCGTCCGCGGCCTCGATGTCGGTCAGGCTGGCGTTGGATTCGTCCAGGCAGCCACGGGTGAATGCGGACCAGTCGGCCGCGCTGCAAGGCAGCCCGTGCGCCGTGGCCAGGCGTGCCAGCGCCAGCGGCGCGTCGCGCTGGCTCGCGGCCTGCTGGGCGGCGGCGCCCAGCGACACGTCCAGCGACAGCTGGCGCAGAAATTCCACGACGTTATCCGTATTCATCTTGCGGTCTCCCTCTCAAGCCGTTCAGGTTGGCGGGCGCGGTGGTGTCAGCCGGGCTTGCCGCCCAGCATCGACACCAGCGATTGCTTCAGGCGCGGCGAAAAAATAGGCACGGTGTGGGACACGCCGCTGCGGTCCACGCCTTCTTTCAGTTCGACGGACTGGCCCTGGAACACTTCCGGCGCGCGGGCGATGTCGTTGTAGCGCGCGAGCAGCGCGTCCACCTGGGACTGGGCGTCCGCCAGCGTGCTGCACGAAGCCAGTTTGCCGGCCGCGTGTTCCTGCAGAATGCGATGCAGGTCGTCGATGAAAAGGGCCAGCGCCGCCGGACCCCGGCAGCCAGGCTGTTCCCAGCCCCAGCTTTTCGGGGCCGTAGCGCCGGCCGTCGATGCGTATGTTTTGGTCATTCGTGCATCCTAATGCATTGCCGTGAAATGCGCGACAAGGGCAAGCGAGCGTCGGCCCGGCGCGCTTCGGCCGGCGGCGGCGGCCCCGCTTTCGCGAGTGGATGGCCAATGCTCAAGACGTGGGCTTTGCGGTATGCTGGGCTCGGTTTCCAAGCCAAGAAAGGAGAACTCCATGAAGAACAAAGTCTTTCTCGTCATGCTGCTTTCGATCGCCGCGCTTTCGGCGGGTTGCAATACCGTCGCGGGCGCGGGCAAGGATATACAGCGCGGCGGAGAAAAGATCGAGGACGCCGCCAAGAAGTAGGCAGCCTCGCCAGCGTCTGTTCGCGCGGCGCAGGGCCGCGTCCGGGATGCCCAGGCATGCCGGACGCGGTTTTTTTATCGCCGGGCGGCTCCCGGACGGCGCGCCGCCTTGACGGCCCCAAGCGGGCGCCGCATGTCGTGCCCGGCCGGTCACGAATGCGGGGCTGGCATAATCGCGGGAATCCGAAAGTCTGAAACGGGAACGATGATGCGCAAGTCTGTATGGATGGTGGGCGCGATGCTGGCGGCGTCGCTGGGCGGGTGCGCGAGCACCGGCGTGTACGAGGCCGAAACCGCGCTGCACGAAACCTTCATCGTCGACACGAATTCGCAGGCCGCGTTCCGACGCGCGGGCGAGTACGTGCGCGCCTGCCACGTGAACGTCGCCCATCCCTACAACGTCGCCTATGCCTGGAAGCCCAAGCTGGGCGAGAAGGGCGCGCCCGACGAGGTGCAGGTCTACAAGGTGGGCGAGCAGGCCAAGGTGCTGGAACTGATCACGTCCGAAGCCGAAAGCCCGAGCAAGGCCAAGGTGACGATCACCGTGGTCGGCGAAGGCCGCTGGGACAAGGCCGAGATCGCCGCCGCCCGCGCCTCGATCGAGAGCGCGACGCCGGCCTGCCGCCAGGGCGGCTGATCATGGAGCCGCGCTCGGGGCAGGGTCGGGCAGGCGCGATGGCGTTCGCGCTGTTCGCCGGCGCGTTCCGCCTGCTGGCCTGGATTAACGGCGGCGCGGCGCTGGTGCTGGTGTTCTTCATGCTGGGCGTGATCGGCTCGGACGTGGCCGCGCCCGATCTGCAGGCGCCGCTGGCGCTGTACCTGGCGGGTTTCCTGGGCGCCTGCGGCGGTCTGCTGTTCGGCTGGCTGGCGCAGGCCAGCCTGTTGCGACAGGGCGACACCCTGCGGCCCGGCCGGCGGCACTGGCCGGCCCAGGCGCTGGCCGTGCTTTTCTATGTCGTGAGCGCGCTGTGCTTCTGCGCCGCCTGCTGGCTGGCCGCCGGTTCCGCCGCCACGGCCGATGCCTCGGTGACGACGGGCTACACCGGCGCCTAGGAAAAAACACGGGTAAACCCGTGTGCGCAAAAGTGTTGGACTTGCACTTGCGTTGAGAATAATATGCGCAGTGCGTATATAAATCCTCTTCCTCGGGGCCTGTCATGACCATCTCCCAGCAAGCTTTCCTGCGCGACGCCATGCGACGCCTGAACCTGACGCGCGACGTCTTCGCCACCCGCATCGGCGTCAAGCGCCGGGCGCTGGATACCTGGCTGCTGCCCGAGGGTTCGCAGGAATTCCGCGCCATGCCGGAAGTGGTGCAGCGCTTCGTCAGCGAAATCGTGCAGAACGGCGTGCTGCTGGAAAAATATACGCAAAGCGTACAAGACGGTCCGCTGCGTGACCGCATCGCCGTCGAAGGCAAGCATCAGCTGGTATCGGTGGACCAGTTCACCCGCGAATCGGTGGAAGACCTGTTCCGCGTGGCCGACATGATGCAGCCCATCGCGCGTCGCCAGAAGATCTCGCGCGTGCTCGAGGGCGCGGTGCTGGGCAACCTGTTCTTCGAGGCCAGCACCCGTACCCGCGTCAGCTTCGGCTCGGCCTTCTGCCGCCTGGGTGGCTCGGTCTGCGACACCACCGGCTTCACGTTCTCGTCCATGGCCAAGGGCGAATCCATCTACGACACCAGCCGCGTCATGAGCGGCTATGTCGACGCGATGGTGATCCGTCATCCCGACCAGGGCTCGGTGGCCGAATTCGCGCGCGCCACCAACATTCCGGTGGTCAACGGCGGCGACGGTCCTGGCGAACACCCCAGCCAGGCGCTGCTGGACCTGTACACAATCCTCACCGAGTTCTCGCGCCTGGGCAAGCTGCTGGACGGCGCCCACATCGCCATGGTCGGCGACCTGAAATATGGCCGCACCGTGCACTCGCTGATCAAGCTGCTGGCCCTGTACAAGGGCGTGAAGTTCTCGCTGGTGTCGCCGCGCGGCCTGGAGATGCCGTCCTACATCATCGAACAGGCCAGCCGCAACGGCAACGTCATCGAGCAGAAGAGTTCGCTGGGCGAGGGCCTGGCGGGCGCCGACGTGATCTACGCCACGCGCGTGCAGAAAGAGCGCTTCGCCAACGAAGAGAACGAAGGCTACACGCCCGACTTCCAGATCAACCGCGCCATCATCGATGAATACTGCGGTCCGGACACCATCGTGATGCACCCGCTGCCGCGCGACAGCCGTCCCGGCGCCAACGACCTGAGCGTGGACCTGAACCACGATCCGCGCCTGGCGATCTTCCGCCAGACCGACAACGGCATCCCCATCCGCATGGCGATCTTCGCGGTGCTGCTGGGCGTGGAAGGGCTGGTGCAGCACTCGATGCGCGACGTGACGTGGCAGCATCCCACCCACATCGGTCCCGACGACTCGGCCTTCCACGGCCTGGACTGATCCGCGCCGTTCCGATTTCCCCACAAGGCGGCCGCGCTTGCGGCCCGCCCCGGGCGATTTGAAGCATAATCCGCGCTGGTTTTGCCGTCGGGATGTCCCCGCGGCGAGTTTGTGTCGCGCGCCGCTGCCGGGCGCGCTTCGGGGCTAGCGGCCCTGATCCGGTCGGATGGTCCCCTATGTCTTCGAGCAGCAGCGCAATCCCCGTCACTCCCGCCGTTGCCGGCCAAGCCTGCTATCTGAGCGCATCGAATGCGCAGGCCTGGCAGGCGGTCTACCAGTCCGTGGACGCCTACACCCGGGGGCAGGTCGCCGCCGTGGTGTCCGACAGCGCCACCGCGCTGGTCGACGCCTTCTATTCCACGCTGTTGTCCGATGCCGAGGCGGGGCCGCGCCTGTCGCACGAGATCGTCTCGACCCGCCTGAGCAGCGCCATGAAGGGCTGGCTCAAGGGCCTGCTCTGCGTGCGCGACCAGGGCGATATCGCGGCGCTGATGGCGGCGCAGAAAAAGGTCGGCGAGGTCCACGCGCGCGTGCACATCCCCATCCATCTGGTGATGGCCGGCGCGCGCATCCTGAAGAACGAGATCGCGCTGCGCCTGCGCGCCAGCGACCTGGACGGCATGGCCGCGTCGGTGGCAACGCAGTATGTCTGCAATCTGTTCGACCTGGCGATCGAGCAGATGAGCCGCGCCTTCATGCGCGACGTCAACCGCGGCGCGCGCAACGACGAGGCCTACCGGCTGTTCGCGCTGGGGCAGAACATCTCCACCGAGCGCGAGCGGCAGCGCGCCGCGCTGCTCGAATGGAGCCAGGCCGTGCTGATCGGCCTGCACTACCGCGCGCCGGAGCAGGTGCTGCCGCGCCTGGCGGCCTCGGAGTTCGGCCTGTGGCTGCACCACAAGGGCGGCGTGCTGTTCGAAAGCGCGCCCGCGCTGCGGCAGATCATGGAAGCGGTGGCGCGACTGGATGATGTGGTGCTGCCCGGACTGATGCGCGGCGCCGAGGGACCGGGCGCCATGCCGGACCTGGTGCGCGAGCTGCAGGAACTGGTGGCGCGCATCAAGCACCTGCTCAACGGTCTGTTCGACATGGTGGCGGAAATCGAGAGCGGCAGCGATCCGCTCACCAACGTGTTGAACCGGCGCTTCCTGCCCTCGGTCATCGGCCGCGAGATCGCCATCGCCACGCGTCAGCATTCCGCGTTTTCCGTGCTGCTGCTGGACATCGACCACTTCAAGTCCATCAACGATCAGTATGGGCACAGCGGCGGCGATCAGGTGCTGCGCCAGTTCGCCGAGGTCGTGCACCAGGCCTGTCGTTCCAGCGACTTCGTGTTCCGCTACGGCGGCGAGGAATTCCTGGTGGTGCTGGTGGACACGGGGCTGGAGGCCGCGATGCTGGTCGCGCAAAAGCTGGGCGCGGAAATCCGCCGCCACGCCTTCTCGGTGTCGGAGGCCGCCAATCTGAAGATCACGGCCAGCATCGGCGTGGCCTCGTTCGACGGCCATCCCGACTACGCCTACCTGATCGAGCGGGCCGACAAGGCGCTGTACCGCGCCAAGCAGGCCGGACGCGACCAGGCCGTCGCGGCCTGAACGGCGGGGGCCGCCGCGCCCCCTGGGCCGCCGTGGGCCCAGACCTTGGCGGCCACGCTGTTCCGGCGCGCGCCGAATGTCGGATCGCACAATGCAGAACCCCCGGAAGGCTGGATCGGAATCCAGCTTCCCGGGGGTTTTGGCATTCAGGCTTCGGTCATCCCGGGCTGTCCCGGGATGCGGCGCTCAGACGCGCTTTTCGCCGCCCAGCGCCTCGACCAGCTCGGCCATCAGCTTGGCCAGCTCGCCCGTCATCAGCATCATGTCGGAATCGAACTTCTCGTCGTCGTTCGCGGCGATGGCTTCGTTGCCTTCCTTGAGCACGTCCAGCGGCGCGACGCGCTTGACGTCCAGGTTCTCGGTCAGCACGAAGGAGATGCGGTCGGCCCAGGTCATGGCCAGGCGCGTGCACTGCTTGCCGGACTGGATGTGGCGGCGCACGTCGTCGGCGTCGATGGAGTGCTTGACGTATCGGATCGCCGCGCCGCTTTCGCCGGACGAGCGCAGCTCGGTGTCCTGGTCGATGGTGAAGTTGGACGGCGCCTCGTCCTCGGCCAGCCAGCCGGTCATGGCCGAGGCGGGCGACTGGGCCACGTACAGGTTTTCCAGCGGGAACGGGTCGATGCACTTGGCCAGCAGCCCGATCACTTCATCGGCCTTGGCGGAAGCGGCCGCGTCGATCACCAGCCAGTGGTTCTGCGGGTCGATCCAGACGCGGGTGTCGCGGTACACGCTGAAGGCGCGCGGCAGCAGCTCGTCGGTGACGCGCTCCTTGATTTCCTTCATCTGCTTGCGGCCCGGCTTGTAGCCTTGCTGCTCTTCGATTTCCTGGGCGCGCGCCTTGGCGACCTGGTTGACCACGGTGCCGGGCAGCAGCTTCTTCTCGGCGCGCAGCGTCAGCAGGATCTGCCCGCCCACCACGTGCGCCAGTCCGCCGTTCTCGCGCGGCGGCACCCAGCCCAGGCTCTGCATTTCGAGATTGTTGGCGCCGGCGCTGCCGCTGGCCTGATAGGCATGCCGCGCGAGCGTTTCTTCCAGCTGCTCGCCCACGAGCGTCCACGGCGAGGAAAGGCGGTAGATCTTAAGGTTCTTGAACCACATGTGCGTCGGCCAAAAGGGTTGATTCTATACGACCCGGCCCACCCGGATCGACCTTGCGCTGCGCGCGCGCGACGCGACACGATCTGTCACTGACAGCCCGGAGCGCATGCGGTAACGTCCGCCGCAACGCTCATCGACACAAGGAGAATGGCATGAAATTGTCGACAATCATTGGCGCAGTGCTGATCGTGCTGGGCGTGGCCGCGCTGGCGTACAAGGGCTTCAACTACAAGTCCGAAGAGACCGTGCTGCAGATCGGCTCGGTCAAGGCCACCGCGGAAACGGAGAAGTCCGTGGCCATTCCGTCCTGGGCGGGCATCGCCGCCATCGTGGTCGGCGTGCTGGCGGTCGGCGTGGGCATGCGCCGCTGATCCGACGCCAAGGCATTTCCCGAAGGCCCGCGCTTGCGCGGGCCTGTTCGCGCGCGCAAAAAAAAAGCGGCCCGGCGCTATGCAGGCCGGGCCGGTACGGGAGCACGCAATGCCGCGTCATAAAAGGCTCGCGGGGAACGCGACATTGGTGTCAGAGCAGCAGCCCTGCAAATCGTCTGGCAGGGGGATCAATCGCCAGGTGATTTGGCGCAAGGCCGTAATCTGAGGCGCCAGTCTAAGGGCAGGGGTCTGACAGCGTCCTGAATCGAACAGGGCGCGCGCGGAACACAGAATTCCATGCGCGGCATGGCGAAGGGGCCCGTCCCGCGACGTGTCTGCCGGCGCGGGTCCGGCGCGCGCCGGCAGGCCTTGGCGGTTCGACGCGGACAGGGCAAAAAAAAAGCTCCCGAGGGAGCTTTGTGAAAGGCCGGGCAGGCGCAGCAGTCCCGCCCGGCGGGGGATGGATGGTTTACTCGTTGATGTCGTTGTCCTTGGTCTCGCGCACGAACAGCGTGCCGATGACCAGCGTCATCACGGCGATGATGATCGGGTACCACAAGCCATCGTAGATGTTGCCGGTGGCGGCGACCACGGCGAAGGCGACCGGGGGCAGGAAGCCGCCGAACCAGCCGTTGCCGATGTGGTACGGCAGGCTCATCGAGGTGTAGCGGATGCGGGTCGGGAACATTTCCACCAGCATGGCCGCGATCGGGCCGTACACCATGGTCACGTAGATCACCAGGATGGTCAGCAGCAGCACGACCATGACGTTGTTGCTCTGGGCCGGATCCGCCTTGGCGGGATAGCCGTGCGTGCGGATCGCGGTGGTCAGGGCCTTGTCCAGCTCGGCGGCCTTGGCCTTGAACTCGGCCGGCGCCAGCGTCTTGCCGTCGAACGAGGCGAACTCGTCGCTGCCGATCTTGACCTTGGCGACCGAGCCGGCGGGCGCCGCTTCGTTCTTGTAGTTCACCGAGTTGCGGGCCATGAAGGACTTGACCACGTCGCAGGAGCTGGTGAACGAGGCCGTGCCCACGGGGTTGAACTGGAACGAGCAGGTCGCCGGATCCGCGATCACCGTCACCGGGGCCGAGGCCTGGGCCTTTTCCAGCGCCGGGTTGGCGAAGTGGGTCAGACCCTGGAAGATCGGGAAGTAGGTCAGCGCGGCGATCAGGCAGCCGGCCATGATGATGGGCTTGCGGCCGATCTTGTCCGACAGCGCGCCGAACACGACGAAGAACGGGGTGCCGATCAGCAGCGCCACGGCGATCATGATGTTGGCGGTGTTGGCGTCGACCTTCAGCGTCTGCGTCAGGAAGAACAGCGCGTAGAACTGGCCCGTGTACCAGACCACGGCCTGGCCGGCGGTCAGGCCCAGCAGCGCCAGCAGCACCACCTTCAGGTTCTTCCACTGGCCGAACGATTCGGCGATCGGCGCCTTCGAGCCCTTGCCTTCTTCCTTCATGCGCTTGAAGGTCGGCGATTCATTGAGCTGCATCCGGATCCACACCGAGATGCCCAGCAGCACCACCGAGATCAGGAACGGAATGCGCCAGCCCCAGGCCTTGAAGTCGTCTTCGCCCATGAACGTGCGGATGCCCAGGATCACCAGCAGCGACAGGAACAGGCCCAGCGTGGCGGTGGTCTGGATCCACGACGTGTAGAAGCCGCGACGGCCGTGCGGCGCGTGCTCGGCCACATAGGTGGCCGCGCCGCCGTACTCGCCGCCCAGCGCCAGGCCCTGCAGCAGGCGCAGCGCGATCAGGATCGCGGGAGCAGCCAGGCCGATGCTGGCGTAGCTGGGCAGCACGCCCACCAGGAAGGTGGACAGGCCCATGATCACGATGGTGACCAGGAACGTGTACTTGCGGCCGACCAGGTCGCCCAGGCGGCCGAACACCAGCGCGCCGAACGGACGCACGGCGAAGCCCGCCGCGAACGCCAGCAGGGCGAAGATGAAGCCCGCGGTGGGGTTCACGCCGGAGAAGAAGTGTTGCGCGATGATGGCCGCGAGCGAGCCATACAGATAGAAGTCATACCATTCGAAAACCGTGCCCAGCGAGGACGCGAAGATGACGCGGCGTTCATCCTTGGTCATCGGGCGCGGATCCGCGGAGGGACCGCGGCCTGCCATAGTGGTTGTGCTCATGATGTCTCCTCGTTTTTTCGCCGGCGGTTTCTCCGCCGTGCCTGACCCTCCGCCGGCAAGGCCGACATCGAGCTATACGCAAGGTAGGGAACGAGACTGACTCGGTTCTGACGTAACCCTTACCTGAGGCTTAAATTTGCAACAAAAAGAAACCGCCTCATAGGGAGGCTAGGGATAGCACTTAGGAACCAAAGGAGCGGGCGTCGCGCTGTTTTGGGCTTTCGGCAAGCCGCCGCGGCCATTGGAAGGGATGCATGCGCGGGCATATCCGCGCAGCGACGCGCTAGGCGTCGGCGGACGGGTCCGGTTCCGCGTACAGCGGGAAGGCGACGCGGATGCGGGTGCCCGGCAGGTCGGAATAGGGGCTTGGATGGTCGCTGATGACGACCGTGGCCTGGTGGGTCTGCGCGATCTCGCGCACGATCGCCAGGCCCAGGCCGCTGCCGTCGGACAGCGTGCCCAGCACGCGGTAGAAGCGGTCGAAGACCCGCTCGCGTTCTTCCGGCGCGATGCCGGGGCCCGAGTCCTCGACCTCAAGCACGCCTTGCTCGCCCAGGCTCTGCACCCGCACCGTGATATGGCCGCCGCGCGGCGTGTAGCGCAGCGCGTTGTCCACCAGGTTGTTCAGCAGCTCGGCCAGCAGCAGCGGGTTGCCGTTGATCTCGACCGGCGTCTCGGCGCCCTCGAAGCCCAGGTCGGTGCTGAGCGACAGCGCGTGCGGCACCCAGTGCATGGCCTGCTCGTAGGCGATGGCGTTCAGGTCGGTGCGGGCCAGGCCGATGGCGGCGGGGTTCTCGGCGCGCGCCAGCAGCAGCAGCTGGTTCACCAGGCGGGTGGCGCGCTCCGATCCGGTGACCAGCTGGCGCAGGCTGGATTGCATTTCCTCGGGACTGGCGTCGCGCAGCGCCAGCTCGGCCTGCGTGCGCAGCCCGGCCAGCGGCGTCTTCAGCTGGTGCGCGGCGTCTGCCACGAAGCGGCGCTGCGCCTGCACGTTGGACGACAGCCGGTCCAGCAGGTCGTTCATGGCCGCCAGCAGCGGCGCGATCTCGGACGGCGCGGCGCGCTCGTCGATCGGCGACAGGTCGTCGGGCCGGCGCGCGCGCAGCCGCTGTTGCAGCGCGTTCAGCGGCGCCACGCCGCGCGACAGCCCGAACCACACCAGCAGCACCGCCACGGGCAGCACCACGAACTGCGGGATGATCACGCCCTTGATGATGTCGTTGGCGAGCTGGGTGCGCTTTTCCACCGTCTCGGCCACGATCAGCAGCGCCGGCTGCGTGCCGGGCAGGTTCAGGTCGACCCAGGTGTAGGCCATGCGCACGCCGAAGCCGCGCAGCGTGTCGTCCTCGTACAGCACTTGGCCGGGGCTGGGCTGGCCCACGCTGGCCGGCAGCGGCAGGGCGCGGTCGCCCCCCAGGTACTCGCCGCGGCTGCCCAGCGCCAGCCAGAACACGCTGTCGGTCTCGTCGGCGCGCAGCACCTCGCGCGCGGCGTCGGTCATCTTCAGCGTCGCGCGGCCGTCCTGCGCGTGGACCTGGCGCGTCAGCACGTGCAGATTGTTGGCCAGCGCGCGGTCGTAAGGCACGTTGGCGATGTTCTGGGCGACCACATAGGTGATGGCCACGCTCATGGGCCACAGCAGGAACAGCGGCGCCAGCATCCAGTCCAGGATCTCGCCCAGCAGCGACCGTTGCGGCGGCGCGAAGCTGGGGCCCTTGGCCCCCGCCCGCATGACATCCAGTGCTTCTTGATTGAGCTTTTCGGGATGCTGCGGGGAATCAGCTGGCGAGGTAGGCCGCACCCTGGTCCCGTTCAAGGCAATAGCCCAGGCCGCGCACGGTCACGATCTTCACGCCGCTGGGCTCGAGTTTCTTGCGCAGGCGGTGCACATAGACCTCGATCGCGTTGGTGCTGACTTCCTCGCCCCATTCGCACAGGTGATCGACCAGCTGGGTCTTGCTGACCATGCGGCCGCTGCGCGTGAGCAGGATTTCCAGCAGGCTGACCTCGCGCGCGGACAGGTCCAGCGTCTGCTCGTCGACCATCGCCACGCGGCCGGTCTGGTCGAACACCAGGCGGCCATGCTTGAGCAGCGTGGCGCCGCCGCCGGCGCCCCGGCGGGTCAGCGCGCGCACGCGCGCCTCCAGCTCGGACAGCGCGAAGGGCTTGGCCATGTAGTCGTCGGCGCCCAGGTCCAGGCCCTTGACGCGCTGCTCGATGCTGTCGGCGGCGGTCAGGATCAGGACGGGCAGGGAGGAATTGCGCGCGCGCAGGCGCCGCAGCACTTCCAGGCCCGCCAGATGGGGCAGGCCGAGGTCCAGGATGAGCAGATCGAAGGCCTGGGCGGCCAGCGCGGAATCGGCCGCGAGGCCGTCGCGCACCGCGTCGACCGCGTAGCCATTGTGCCGGAGCGAGCGGGACAGGCCGTCTGCCAGGATACTGTCGTCTTCGGCGATCAGGATACGCATGGGCTGCTGCTAGTGTTGTACGTCCCCCGCGCGATGCCGGTTGCTGCCCTGTCGCCCGCGCGGATTTTTTCTTCTGTCGCGGGCGGTCCGGCGGCGCAATGGGGACGAATCACCGGGGGCGTCTGGAATTCTGTCACAGGGCGCGGCGCTTGCCACTCAGGGTATACGTGGAAAACTCTGGCACACTGTTTTTTTGTACAGTACAATCCGATGCCATAATCTCGACCGCAACCCGACCCGCAACCCGATACGTTACACAGACAGGACTTCACATGGACGACAAAACCACCAAGGCCGCTGCCGCGGAAAAGGCCAAGGCGCTCGCCGCCGCGCTCTCGCAGATCGAAAAGCAGTTCGGCAAGGGCTCGATCATGCGCTACGGCGACAACGAAGTCTCCCACGACATCCAGGTGGTTTCCACGGGTTCGCTGGGTCTGGACATCGCGCTGGGCGTCGGTGGCCTGCCGCGCGGCCGCGTGGTCGAGATCTATGGTCCGGAATCGTCGGGCAAGACCACGCTGACGCTGCAGGTGGTCGCTGAAATGCAGAAGCTGGGCGGCACCTGCGCCTTCGTCGACGCCGAACACGCGCTGGACGTGCAGTATGCGTCCAAGCTGGGCGTGAACCTGGCCGACCTGCTGATCTCGCAGCCGGACACGGGCGAGCAGGCGCTGGAAATCACCGACGCGCTGGTGCGCTCGGGTTCGGTCGACCTGATCGTCGTCGACTCCGTCGCCGCGCTGGTGCCGAAGGCCGAAATCGAAGGCGAAATGGGCGATTCGCTGCCCGGCCTGCAGGCCCGCCTGATGAGCCAGGCGCTGCGCAAGTTGACCGCCACCATCAAGAAGACCAACTGCATGGTCATCTTCATCAACCAGATCCGCATGAAGATCGGCGTGATGTTCGGCAACCCCGAAACCACCACCGGCGGCAACGCGCTCAAGTTCTACGCCTCGGTGCGCCTGGACATCCGCCGCATCGGCTCCATCAAGAAGGGCGATGAGGTCGTCGGCAACGAAACCCGCGTCAAGGTCGTCAAGAACAAGGTCGCGCCGCCGTTCAAGCAGGCCGAGTTCGACATCATGTACGGCGCCGGCATCTCGCGCGAAGGCGAAATCATCGACCTGGGCGTGGCCGCCAACGTGGTGGACAAGTCCGGCGCCTGGTACAGCTACAACGGCAACCGCATCGGCCAGGGCAAGGACAATGTCCGCGAATACCTGAAAGAGCACCGCGAGCTGGCGATCGAGATCGAAAACCGCGTGCGCGAGAACCAGGGCGTGGTCAGCCGCGCCGCCGAGTTCGTGCCCACGGCCGAAGACGCCAGCGAAGACTGAGCGTCCTCGTTGCGCCCGGGCTCGCGCGAGCGGGCGTCGGGCGTGTACGGCAGTCGGGCGACGGCAGGTTCCTGGTTCGGGAACCTGCCGTTGTCGTTTTCCTGTCTACACTTCATGCCATGAGCTGGAAACCTTCCGCCAAATCCTCCGAGCATCTGCGCGCCAAGCTGGATGACGAGTTCGAGACCGTGGCCAAGCCGCAAGGCCTGCGCCGCAGCTCCGACGCGCGCCGCGCCGCCGAGCCCGCCGCCGCGCCGGACGAATGGCAGCGCACGTCCGAGCAGCGCGTCCGCGCCGGCGCGCGCCGGACCCGGGCGGATCGCGAGGGCGCCCGCGACGATGTGCGGGACGACGATGGACCGGACAGCGATCGGACGGGCCGCGACAGGAAGGAGGGCGGTGCGCAGGCCGATGGCGGCAAGCCCGAGCGCAAGGGGCCGTCGCTGAAGATGCGCGCCGTGGGCTATCTGTCGCGCCGCGAGCATGCGCGCGCCGAACTGGCCCGCAAGCTGGCGCCTCATGCCGAGGATCCGGCCGAGATCGAGGCGGTGCTGGACGCGCTGGAAAAGGAAGGCTGGCTGTCCACCGAGCGTTTCGCGCAGAGCCTCGTGCATCGGCGCGCGTCGCGCCAGGGGGCGGCGCGCATCGTGCAGGAGCTGCGCCAGCATGGCGTGGACGACGGCCAGGTGGCCGAATTGCGCGACCAGCTTCGGTCCACCGAGCACGAGCGCGCGCTGGAGGTCTGGCGCAAGCGCTTCGGCGAAAAGCCGGCCGACCGCGCGGCCTATGCCAAGCAGGCGCGCTTCCTGGCCAGCCGCGGCTTCGCGCAGGATGTCATCCGCCGCATATTGGGCGGCGCGGGCGACGAAGAGTAGACCTGGCCGGCGAGTCGGGCCAGGACCGCAAACGCCAGGCCCCAAACGCCAGGTCCCAAGCGCCAAGTTTCCGGCCACAGGCGCCAGGCGTATTGCGCGCAACCATTGCGACCCTGACGGCCCGCTCGCGCGGGCCATCGCCGCCTCCGCGCCTATTTCGCCGACTTGATCCCGCTCAGCGTCTTGAAGCAGACGTCGCGCGTGATGGTCAGGAATTCATCGATGTACGAGGCGTCTGTGTCCTCGCTGCGCACCGTGGCGTAGAGCGTGCGCCATACCCCCTGCGGCCCCAGCCGGCACTGCCGCAGCCAGCCCTGGTTCATGTATTCCGTCAGCGCCCAGTTCGGCAGCGCCGCCACGCCGCGGTTGCTGGCGACCAGCTGCGCGATGATGGGGGTGAGTTCGGCCTTGCGTATCGCGGCCGGCTCCACGTCGGCCGGGTCCAGGAACGCGGTGAAGACGTCCAGGCGCTGCTTGTCCACCGGGTAGGTGATCAGCGTCTGGTCCGCCAGCTGGTCCGGCATGACGAACTTGCTGCCGGCCAGGGGATTGGATTCCGATACCGCCAGCACCAGTTCGTACTTGAACAGGGGCAGGTAGTCGACCGCGTCCAGCGGCTGCGGATCGGAGGTGATGACCAGGTCCAGGTCGCCGCGCACCAGCGCGGGCAGCGGCGCGAAGGAGAACGCCGCCGACAGGTCCAGCGCCACGTCCGGCCATTGCGCGCGGAAGGCGTCCAGCGCCGGCATCAGCCACTGGAAGCAGGAGTGGCAATCGATGGCCAGGTGCAGCCGACCGCTGCGGCCCGCCGCCAGGCGCTGCAATTCCCGTTCAGTGGCGCGCATGCGCGGCAGCACTTCGTCGGCCAGCGCCAGCACGCGCAAACCGGCGGTGGTCAGGCGGGCAGGGCGGGTGCGGCGGTTCAGCAGCGGCGTGCCCAGCCGGGTTTCCAGGTCGCGCAGCTGGTGCGACAGGGCGGATTGGGTCAGGTGCAGCCGTTCGGCGGCTTCCTGCAGGCTGCCGCCATCGCGGATGGCGGTCAGGGTTTCCAGGTGACGAATTTCCAGCATGGGGGGCGTTCAGACCAAAAAAGGGCGCGGAAAGAATGCGCGGGAGACGGGCGGACGGGCGCCGGAACGGGCTATCCCACGGAAGGCTCATGTGCTTATATTTTATGAGATTCTCTCATATTATGAATGTAGACATTGATTTTGACTCAAATTGATTGTGCGCCAGAATAGCCGTCACTTGAACAAATTTTGTCTTCGGACCTTATCGACATGACGACTATTCATAATCTGGGGTTCCCCCGCATTGGCGCCCATCGTGAACTGAAGCGCGCGGTCGAGGCCTACTGGGCCGGCAAGCAGACCGCCGAAGCACTGGAACAGACCGGCCGCGAGTTGCGCGCCCGCCACTGGCAGCTGCAGGCCGCCAACGGCCTGGCCTTCGTGCCGGTCGGCGATTTCGCCTGGTATGACCAGATCCTGGAATGGACCACGCTGCTGGGCGCCGTGCCCGCGCGCTTCGGCCAGAAGGACAACGAATCCGTGTCGCTGGACACGCTGTTCCGCATGGGCCGCGGCCGCGCGCCCAGCGGCAAGCCCGCCGCCGCCTGCGAAATGACCAAGTGGTTCGACACCAACTACCACTACATCGTCCCCGAGCTGACGCCGGGCCAGACCTTCCGCGTCGCCCGCGAATCGCTGTTCGAGCAGATCAAGGAAGCACAGGCGCTGGGCCTGGCCGTCAAGCCCGTGATCCCGGGGCCGCTGACCTGGCTGTACCTGGGCAAGGGCGATGCCTATGCCGACGGCGCCGCCGACACCGGCAAGCTCAAGCTGCTGGAAAACCTGCTGCCGGTCTACCAGGCCGTGCTGGCCCGCTGCGCCCAGCAGGGCGTGCAATGGGCGCAGATCGACGAGCCCATCCTGGCGCTGGACCTGCCGCAAGCCTGGCGCGACGCGTTCAAGCAGGTTTACGCCGCGCTGTCGTCCAGCCCGCTGAAGCTGCTGGTCGCGACCTACTTCGACGGTCTGAAGGACAACCTGCCCACCGCGCTGGCCCTGCCTGTGGCCGGCCTGCACGTGGACCTGGTGCGCGCGCCGGAACAGCTGGCCGAGGTCGTTGCCGGCCTGCGCGCCGACCAGGTGCTGTCGGCGGGCGTGATCAACGGCCGCAACATCTGGCGTACCGACCTGGATGCCGCCGCCGCGATGCTGGCGCCGATCAAAAAGCAGCTGGGCGAGCGCCTGTGGCTGGCGCCGTCGTGCTCGCTGCTGCACGTGCCTGTGGACCTGGACAATGAAACCGAACTCGATGCCGAGTTGAAGAGCTGGCTGTCCTTCGCCGCGCAAAAGCTGCAGGAACTGAACCTGCTGGGCCGCGCCCTGGATGGCGCCACCGACGCCGCCACCCAGGACGCGCTGGGCAGGCAGCGCGCCGCGCTGGCCGCGCGCCGTTCCTCGACCCGCATTCACAACCCGGCCGTGGCCGCCCGCATGGCCGCCGCCGGCGGCGTGTCGCGCGACCGCGCCCCCTTCGCCGGCCGCATCGCGCGCCAGCAGGAAGAGCTGGGCCTGCCCGCCTATCCCACCACCACCATCGGTTCCTTTCCGCAGACCGCCGAAATCCGCGCGCTGCGCCGCGACTGGAAATCCGGCGCGCTGACCGACTCGGCCTACGAGGCCGCGATCCGCAAGGAAATCGAGGAAGTCATCCGCTTCCAGGAAAAGGTCGGCCTGGACGTGCTGGTGCACGGCGAACCCGAGCGCAACGACATGGTGGAGTACTTCGGCGAGCTGCTGGCCGGCTTCGCCTTCACCAGGAATGGCTGGGTGCAGAGCTACGGCTCGCGCTGCGTCAAGCCGCCGGTCATCTTCGGCGACGTGGCCCGCCCCGCGCCGATGACGGTGGGCTGGTCGTCCTACGCCCAGTCGCTGACCGACAAGCCGGTCAAGGGCATGTTGACCGGACCGGTCACGATCCTGCAGTGGTCCTTCGTGCGCGACGACCAGCCGCGCGAACAGACCTGCCGCCAGCTGGCGCTGGCGCTGCGCGACGAAGTGGTGGACCTGGAAGCCGCCGGCATCAGCGTGATCCAGATCGACGAGCCCGCCATCCGCGAAGGCCTGCCGCTGCGCCGCGCCGACTGGCAGGCCTATCTGGACTGGGCCGTGGACTGCTTCCGCCTGTCGACCGCCGGCGTGCGCGACGAGACGCAGATCCACACGCATATGTGCTATTCGGAGTTCAACGACATCATCGAATCCATCGCCGCCATGGATGCCGACGTCATCACCATCGAGACCTCGCGTTCCAACATGGAACTGCTCAAGGCTTTCGAGGACTTCCGCTATCCGAACGACATCGGCCCGGGCGTATACGACATCCACTCGCCCAACGTGCCTGAAGTCGACTGGATGGTCGGCCTGATGCAGAAGGCGGCCGCGCGCCTGCCCAAGGAGCGGCTGTGGGTCAACCCTGACTGCGGTCTGAAGACCCGCGCGTGGCCCGAGACCGAGGCCGCGCTGATCGGCATGGTGCAGGCCGCCCGCGCACTGCGCGAAGCCGCCTGAACAAGCCGACGGCCGGCGCGTCCGGCAACGCCCGTCCCCGGTTTGGCCCGCGCATGCGATGCATGCGCGGGTTTTTGTTTTTCGGGGTATGCCCGCGTGAAATTGGCGTGAAGCCGCCGGCGCGCGGACGCCCGCGCGGCATAGGCACAACGCGCGCGACCTCTTTGCGATGTTTTTGTGCGCGGCCCTTGAACGAATTCCGCTGGTATGGGTCAATAAGCGAAAAATCCCCTTTGCCGGATTGTCGCCTTACCTATGATTCTCCATGGCTCTGACCGGCCGGATCTGCTGATCGCGGAAACGCTGCCGGATATTCTCGAAGCCACGATCCTGCGTCATCCCGACGCCGTCGCCATCCATTGGCAGGATCAGTCCATCACCTACGAAACGCTGGGCCGGCGCGCCGACCTGGCCGCGCACCACCTGATCGAGGCGGGCGTGCGGCCGGGCGATATCGTCGGCCTGTGCCTGCCGCGCGGGGACGAACTGCTGCTGATGCAGGCCGCCATCGCCAAGGCCGGCGCGGCCTGGCTGCCGTTCGAATCCGATACCCCGCCCGAGCGCATGCAGGCCTGCCTGCAGGACGCCGGCGCGCAGTACATCGTCGCCGGCGGCGAGGTCCAGCTCGACGGCATCTCCACCTGTACGCCCTGGCAGCTGTCGCAGCCGGCGGCCGATTCGGCGCCGCTGCGCCGGCGTGCGGGGCTGCTGCCCGAGCATCCGGCCTACGTCATCTACACCTCCGGTTCCACCGGCAAGCCCAAGGGCGTGCCCATCACCCAGGCCAGCATCTGCCACTTCCTGCGCAGCGAGAACGAAGTGCTGGGCGTGCGCCACGGCGACAAGGTCTACCAGGGCTTTTCGGTGGCCTTCGACATGTCGTTCGAGGAAATCTGGATCAGCTACCTGGTCGGCGCCTCGCTCTGGGTCGCGCCCAAGATGCTGACCACCGACCCCGAAGGACTGCCCGAGGCGCTGGCGCGCGAGGGCGTGACGGTGCTGCACGCCGTGCCCACGCTGCTGGCCCTGTTCAGCCGCGACGTGCCCAGCCTGCGCATCATCAACCTGGGCGGCGAGATGTGCCCGGAGTTCCTGGCGGCGCGCTGGGCCGCGCCGGGCCGGCGCATGTACAACACCTACGGCCCCACCGAGACCACGGTGTCGGTCAGCCTGGCCGAGCTGCTGCCCGGTCAGCCCGTCACCATCGGCACGCCGCTGCCCAACTACGGCATGCTGATACGCGGCGAGGACGGCGCGGTGCTGCCGCAAGGGCAGGTGGGCGAGCTGTGCATCACCGGGCCGGGCGTGGCGGGCGGCTACCTGGGGCGGCCCGAGCTGACGGCCGAGAAGTTCCTGGCCAATCCGCGTCCGCGCGGCGAGCACGATACGCGCATGTACCGCAGCGGCGACCTGGCGCGCATCGACGAGCAGGGCCAGATCCAGTGCCTGGGCCGCAGCGACGACCAGGTGAAGGTGCGCGGCTTTCGCGTCGAGCTGGGCGAGATCGAGGCGGCGCTCTATCGCCAGCCGGGCGTGGGCGCGGCCGCCGTCGTGCTGCGCGATCTGGCCGGCATCGAGCAACTGGTGGCCTTCCTGGCGCCCGAGGGCGAGGCGCGGCCCGATCCGCATGCCCTGCGCGCGGGCCTGGCGCAGGAACTGCCGGCTTATATGATCCCGGCGCGTTTCGAACTGGTGGCCGAGGTGCCGCGCCTGACGTCCGGCAAGATCGACCGCAAGGCGCTCAAGGCGCGCGAGCTGGCCACGGCCGCCGAACCCAGCGGCGAGGATGACCTGCCGGCCACCGCCGGCGAGCAGGCGCTGTTCGAGGCGCTGCGTCCGCTGTTCCCCGGCCAGCCGTTGCGCCTGGCGAGCGATTTCTTCCGTGACCTGGGCGGCCATTCGCTGCTGGCCGCGCGGCTGGTGTCCTCGCTGCGCAAGCATCCGCATTTTTCCGCGCTGACCATGCACGAGCTGTACCAGCATTCCACGCTGGCGGCGCTGGCGGGGCGGCTGGACGCGCTGGCGGCCGAGGCGGCAGTGGCCGGCGCCGGCGCGGCGCGCGAGGCGGTGCCCGAACGCGCGCCCGAGTGGCGGCGCTGGGCTTGCGGCCTGGCGCAGCTGGCGGCGCTGCCCATCCTGATCGGCGTGCGCATGCTGATCTGGCTGACGCCGTTCTTCACCTATCACTACTTCACCGGCGACGAGGGCGATTCGGTCTGGCTCGCGGTGACGCTGTCGATCAGCAGCTACCTGGCCTGCAACCTGCTCAGCTTCGGCGTGGCCGTGGCTGGCAAGTGGGGCATCCTGGGCCGGCTCAAGGCCGGCCGCTATCCGCTGTATGGCTGGATGTTCTATCGCTGGTGGCTGGTCGACCGCATCATGGACATTCCGCCGGCGCACCTGCTGGCCGGCTCGCCGCTGCAGGCCTGGTACCTGCGCGCGCTGGGCGCGCGGATCGGGCAGGACACCGCCATCAGCCGCATCTCGGTGCGGGCTCCGGACCTGCTGTCCGTGGGCGACGGCGCCAGCATCGGCGCGGCGGTGAACCTTGAGAACTTCGAGGTGCGCGGCGGCGTCTGGGAGGTGTCGCCGATCCGCGTCGGCGCCAATGCATACATCGGTTCCTACGCGGTGCTGCAAGGCGATGTCGAGATGGGCGACGAGGCGCGCCTGGACGGCCTGTCGTCGCTGGCGCGCGGCGCGCGCATTCCCGCCGGGCAGATCTGGAGCGGCGCGCCCGCGCGCCACGATCCACAGGCGCGCGCTCCCGAGCTGCCGCCCCGGCCCGAGCGCCACGGCCGCTGGCGGCGCCTGGACATGCTGGCCTATGCGCTGGGCGGCGCGGCCATCGCCGGCCTGTTCTTCATGCCGGTGTTCCCCAGCTTCGTGCTGATCGACTGGATCGACGCGCGCTGGCTGGACCTGATGGGCGCGCGCGCGTCCTGGCCCTATGCCTTCCTCTGCTACCTGTTGCTGGCGCTGCCGGCCAGCGCGCTGCTGCTGATGCTGACCATCCTGGTGTCGGCCCTGCTGCGCTGGGCGCTGCTGCCGCGCCTGAGCGGCGGACGCTGGCCGGTCTATGGCCAGATCTATCTGCGGCGCTGGCTGACCAACCAGATCCAGGAATCCAGCCTGAGCGTGCTGCACGGGCTGTACGCCTCGATCTACGCCGGCACCTGGTACCGCCTGCTGGGCGCCAAGGTCGGCCCTGGCACCGAGATCTCGACCGCCATGGGCATCGTGCCGGACATGCTGACGCTGGGCCGCGACAGCTTCATCGCCGACGGCGTGATGCTGGGCGACGAGGAAGTCGACCGGGGCTGGATGACCATGCGCCCGACGGTGATCGGCAACCGCAGCTTCGTCGGCAACGGCGCCTACGTGCCGGACGGCTCCGAGCTGCCCGACGACGTGCTGATCGGCGTGCAGAGCCGCGCCCCAGCCAATGCCCGCATGGCCAGCGGCCAGACCTGGCTGGGCAATCCGCCGCTGGCCCTGCCTGCGCGCGAGCAGACCGCCGGCTTTCCCGAGCACCTGACCTTCCGCCCCAGCCTGGGCCGCAAGCTGGCGCGCGGCGCGGTCGAGGGCATGCGCATGATCCTGCCGCTGGCGGTGGTCATCGCCGTGGGCTATCTGACGGTGATGAAAGTGATCCCGATGGCGGTCAAGCACGGCTTCGTCGCCGCTTTCGACGAGCTGATGCTGGCTGGCGTGCTGTACGGCATCGGCGCCTTCCTGTTCCTGGTGCTGCTCAAATGGACGCTGATCGGCCGCTACCGGCCGCGCGCCGAGCCGATGTGGACGCCCTTCGTCTGGAAGAGCGAGGCCGTGACCAGCCTGTACGAGTCCATCGCGGTGCCGAACTTCTTCAATTTCCTGCGCGCCACGCCCTGGCTGCCGCTGGCGCTGCGCTGCATGGGCGCGCGCATCGGCAAGCGCGTCTTCATGGACACCACCGACGTCACCGAGTACGACTGCGTGGCCATCGGCGACGACGCCGTGCTGCACGCCTGGTCCGGCCCGCAGACGCATCTGTTCGAGGACCGGGTCATGAAGATCGGCCAGGTCCGGATCGGGGCCGGGGTCAGCGTCGGGCCCCGCACCACCATTCTTTACGATACGCGGGTGGAGCAGGGCGCCGTGCTGGGGCCGCTGACGCTGGTGCTCAAGGGCGAGACCATCCCGGCCGGCCAGGCCTGGATGGGCAGTCCGGCCACCCCGTGGACGGGGCGCTGAGGCCGGCAGAGTCGCCCGCAACCTGTCCCCGATCCTGGCGGCGGGGCCTTTGCGGCCCCGTTTCCCCCTGCCGTCAGTGGGGGCGGGGGGGCTTGAGCGGGGGCCGCCTGCGCTATACTTTGAAGGTTTTGTTGCCGCGCACAAGTTTTTCCACGCCGTGCGCCGGCCATCTTCGCCCCGCAGGCCCCAGCATGCCCTTGCCACCGCCGGATTACCCTCGCCAGCCGCTGCACACGCGTTCCATACGCGTGCAGTCCTATGCGCGCGACGGCGGCCTCTGGGATCTGGAAGCCGAGCTGATCGACGTCAAGGCGTACGATTTTCCCAAGCGCGACGGCGAAGTGTTCAAGGCCGGAGACCCCATCCATCACATGCACCTGCGCATCACCATCGATGGCGATTTCACCATCGTGGCGGCGCAGGCCGTCTATGACGCGGCCCCTTACGGCGGTCATTGCATGGCCATCGAACCCGCTTACACTGATCTGATCGGCATGAACCTGCTCAAGGGGTTTCGCCGCCAGGTCAAGGAGCGTTTCGGGCACGTGGCGGGCTGTACGCACATGACCGAGCTGTCGCAGGTGCTTCCCACCGCGGCGGTCCAGACCATGGCCAACCAGCGGCGGCAGGAAAGCAACCCCAACCGGCGTCCGTTCCAACTCGATGGCTGTCATGCCCTGCGCACCGACGGCCCCGTGGTGGCTGAGCACTATCCCAAGTGGTACACCGGGGATAGCGCTGAGGCATCCGCCGGTTCGGCCTCCGATTCACCTTCTTTTTCTCATACGTCCTGACAGGTAACACATGAAAATCCACGAGTATCAAGGCAAGGAACTGCTGAAGCAATTTGGCGTCCCCGTGCCGCGCGGTATTCCCGCTCTTTCCGTCGACGAGGCCGTGGCTGCCGCTGAAAAGCTGGGTGGACCGGTTTGGGTCGTCAAGGCGCAGATCCACGCTGGCGGCCGGGGCAAGGGCGGCGGCGTGAAGCTGGCGCGCTCGCTGGATGATGTGCGCAAGCTGGCCTCGGAAATCCTGGGCATGCAGCTGATCACGCACCAGACCGGTCCGGAAGGCCAGAAGGTGCGTCGCCTGTACATCGAAGACGGCGCCGACATCCAGAAGGAATACTACGTGTCGCTGGTCACCGACCGCGCCACCCAGAAGGTCGCCTTCATCGCCTCCAGCGAAGGCGGCATGGACATCGAGGAAGTGGCCCACTCCACGCCCGAGAAGATCATCACCGAATACATCGACCCGCTGACCGGCCTGTCCGCCGAGCAGGCCACCAAGATCGCCAACGCGATCGGCCTGCCCGCCGACTCGACCGCCCAGGCCGTGGACGTGTTCCAGAAGCTCTACACCTGCTACATGGACACCGACGCCTCGCTGGTCGAAATCAACCCGCTGAACCGCGACAGCAAGGGCAACATCATCGCCCTGGACGCCAAGTTCAACTTCGACTCGAACGCCCTGTTCCGCCACCCGGAAATCGTCGCCTACCGCGACCTGGACGAAGAAGATCCCGCTGAAATCGAAGCCAGCAAGTTCGACCTGGCCTACATCCAGCTCGACGGCAACATCGGCTGCCTGGTGAACGGCGCCGGCCTGGCCATGGCCACCATGGACACCATCAAGCTGTTCGGCGGCGAGCCGGCCAACTTCCTGGACGTCGGCGGCGGCGCCACGGCCGAGAAGGTCACGGAAGCCTTCAAGATCATGCTCAAGAACAAGAGCGTGAAGGCCATCTTGGTCAACATCTTCGGCGGCATCATGCGCTGCGACGTCATCGCCGAAGGCGTGATCGCGGCTTGCAAGGCCGTCAACCTGAACGTGCCGCTGGTCGTGCGCATGAAGGGCACCAACGAAGAACTCGGCAAGAAGATGCTGGCCGAATCCGGCCTGCCGATCATCAGCGCCGATACGATGGCCGAAGCCGCCACCCGCGTCGTAGCCGCCGTCAAGTAAATATTGCCCCCACGCCGCGCCCCTTCGTGGCTAGCTGCCCCCCAAGGGGGCGCTTTTTACCTTGGGGCGGCCCGGCGGTAAAAGTAATTCCAAGGATTTGCAAATGTCGATTCTGATCAACAAGGACACCAAGGTCATCACCCAGGGCATCACGGGCAAGACGGGCCAGTTCCACACCCGCATGTGCCGTGAGTACGCCAATGGCAAGGCCGCCTTCGTGGCTGGCGTGAACCCGAAGAAGGCGGGCGAGGACTTCGAAGGCGTGCCGATCTTCGCGTCGGTCAAGGACGCCAAGGCCGACACCGGCGCCACCGTGTCCGTCATCTACGTGCCGCCCGCGGGCGCCGCCGCCGCCATCTGGGAAGCCGTCGAGGCCGAACTGGATCTGGTGATCTGCATCACCGAAGGCATCCCGGTCCGTGACATGCTGGAAGTCAAGAACCGCATGAAGGCCAAGGGCAGCAAGACCCTGCTGCTGGGCCCGAACTGCCCCGGCCTGATCACCCCGGACGAAATCAAGATCGGCATCATGCCGGGCCACATCCACCGCAAGGGCCGCATCGGCATCGTCAGCCGCTCGGGCACCCTGACGTACGAAGCCGTGGCGCAAGTCACCGAACTGGGCCTGGGCCAATCCAGCGCCGTGGGCATCGGTGGCGACCCCATCAACGGCCTGAAGCACGTCGACGTGCTGAAGATGTTCAATGACGATCCCGACACCGACGCCGTCATCATGATCGGCGAAATCGGCGGCCCGGACGAAGTGAACGCCGCTCAGTGGGCCAAGGACAACATGAAGAAGCCGGTCGTCGGCTTCATCGCCGGTGTCACCGCTCCTCCCGGAAAGCGCATGGGCCACGCCGGCGCGCTGATCTCGGGCGGCGCCGACACCGCCGACGCCAAGCTGGAAGTCATGGAAGCCTGCGGCATCCGCACCACGCGCAACCCCTCCGAAATGGGCAAGCTGCTCAAGTCGGTGCTGTAAGCCTCTTACAGTCGCGCGTAGAAAGAAAGCCCGCCTCGGCGGGCTTTTTTTCGTTCGCTCGCCGCATGAAAGGATGCGCTGCCTAGGGAAATCCCCCCGTTCAAACCGCGTTCGTCCAAACATACGGAAAGCTGAACGAAACTATAATGAAAGAAATCCTTTGCGTACCCAGCAAGAATGCCGTCGGGCTCGCGCCGAGACGGTCAGTGCGCTCTGTTTGTCTACATTCATCCATTCATTTGGTTTGTCCTAGGGGGATCACGTCTAGGAAAGAGAGGGTATGGAACTCAGTTCAGCGGCATTCTGGATAGCGCTGCTCCAGATCATTTGGGTCAACATCCTGCTGTCGGGCGACAACGCCGTGGTGATCGCGCTGGCCGCGCGCTCGCTGCCTGCGCAGCAGCAGAAAAAAGCGATCGTGATCGGCTCGGCCGCCGCGATCATCATGCGTATCGTGCTGACCCTGGTCGCCGCGAAACTGCTGCTGTTGCCGTGGCTCAAGCTGATCGGCGCGCTGCTGCTGGTCTACATCGGCGTCTCGCTGCTGTTGCCGGAAGGCGAGGACGAGGGCGGCGGCCATGCGCAAGGCAATCTGCTGACCGCGATCCGCACCATCATGATCGCCGACCTGGTGATGAGCCTGGACAACGTGGTGGCCGTGGCCGCCGCGGCCATGGGCGACACCACCTTGCTGGTGCTGGGCCTGGCCATCAGCATTCCGCTGGTCATCTTCGGCAGCACGCTGCTGCTCAAGGTCATCGAGCGCTTCCCGGTCATCGTCTGGGTGGGCGCCGCGCTGCTGGGCTTCATCGCGGGCGAGCTGCTGGTTGGCGACCCGGCGCTGCAGGAACCCGTGGCGCGCATCGACAGCGCGCTGGGCGTCACGCAGCACAGCTTCGAGCTGATGGCGGGCGTGCTGGGGGCGCTGCTGGTGCTGGCCATCGGCAAAATCATGTTGGCTCGGCGGAAAGCTGACTGAAAGCTGAATTACAATAATCTGTTGTTTTGAATTTCCCCGCCGCGCGATCGACGCGGCGGGTTCAGCCGGACCGGGACCGGCTATTCTTTTGTGTGCAAATAATGCCTTCGGGGGTTCAAAGTGCTTGAGTTTTTCCAGACGCTGAGTTGGGCAGCGGTATTCCAGATCATCCTCATCGACATCCTGCTCGGCGGCGACAACGCCGTGGTCATCGCGCTGGCGTGCCGCAACCTGGAACCCAAGCAACGCATGCAGGGCATCCTGTGGGGCACCGCGGGCGCCATCATCCTGCGCGTCGTGCTGATCGCCTTCGCCCTCACGCTGCTGGCCGTTCCCTTCCTGAAGGTCGTCGGCGGCCTGCTGCTGGTCTGGATCGGCGTCAAGCTGCTGGTCCCCGAGGATGACGCGCATGGCAACATCAAGGGCGGCACCTCCATCGCCGCCGCCGTCAAGACCATCATCATCGCGGATTTCGTGATGAGCCTGGACAACGTCATCGCCATCGCCGGCGCCGCCCAGAACGCGCACGCCGACCACCAGATCGGCCTGGTCGTGTTCGGCCTGATCGTCAGCGTGCCCATCATCATCTGGGGCAGCACCCTGGTGCTCAAGCTCATCGACCGCTATCCGCTGGTCGTCACTTTCGGCGCCGCGCTGCTGGGCTGGATCGCCGGCGGCATGCTGATCACGGACGTGGTTGTCGTGAATCAATTCGGCGAGCAGCCGACTGCGGTTAAAATTGCGGCTGAAATCATCGGCGCGCTGGTCGTGGTCGGCCTCGGCCGCTGGCTGGCCAGCCGCAAAACCGCAAGCAAGGAATCCGCACATGAGTCTGCGTAGGACTGTCGACCCCCAGCAATCCGAATCGGGCCTGAGCCTGCTTCAGGGCCTGTTCGTGCTGGCCATCATCGGCGTGGTTGCGACGGTCATCGTCTCCAACTTCGTTTGATGACTCGTGTCCCAACCGCAACGCCTGGTCATCGCGACCCGCGCCAGCCGGCTTGCCCTGTGGCAAGCCGAGCATGTGCGCGACCGGCTGCGCACGCTGTATCCGGCGTGCGCGGTTGAACTCCTCACCCTGACGACCCGGGGCGACCAGATCCTGGACCGCACACTGTCCAAGGTGGGCGGCAAGGGCCTGTTCGTCAAGGAACTCGAAACCGCCTTGCTCGACGGCCGCGCCGATCTGGCCGTGCACTCCCTGAAGGACGTGCCGGTCGATCTGCAGGCCCCGTTCGAGCTGTGCGCCGTGCTCGAGCGCGCCGACCCGCGCGACGCCTTCGTCTCCAACACCTACGCCACGCTGGCCGAGCTGCCGGCGGGCGCCGTCGTAGGCACGTCCAGCCTGCGCCGCGAGGCGCAGATCCGCGCGCGCCATCCGCAGCTGGCGGTCAAGCCGCTGCGCGGCAACCTCGACACCCGGCTCGGCAAGCTCGATCGCGGCGACTACGACGCCATCGTGCTGGCCGCCGCGGGCCTGGAACGCCTGGGTCTGGGCGGGCGCATCCGCAGCCTGCTCGATCCGGCCGTCAGCCTGCCGGCGGCGGGCCAGGGCGCGCTCGGCATCGAGATCCGCGACGACCGCGACGACATGCGCGCCTGGCTGGCGCCGCTGGTCAGCGCCGGCACGCGCGCCTGCGTGCTGGCCGAACGCGCCGTGTCGCGCGAGCTTGGCGGCTCCTGTCAGGTGCCGCTGGCCGCCTTCGCCGAACTGAACGGCGATGCGCTGTCGCTGCGCGCGCTGGTGGCTTCGCCGGATGGCGTGCGCATGGTGCGCGCCGAGCGCAGCGGCCCGGCGGCCGAGGCCGAGGCGATCGGCGTGGCGGCCGCCCGCGAACTGCTGGACGCGGGCGCGGCCGCCATCCTTCAAGAACTGCTGCAAGACGACCGGCCCGCGTGATGGCCGACCCCAGCGCCGCCATGCCGCCGCTCGCGGTGCTGACGCGGCCCTCGGGGCGCAACGAGGCCCTGGCCGCGCGCCTGCGGGCGCACGGCTGGGAAGCCTGCGTGCTGCCCGCGCTGGAGATCCTTCCGCTGGATTGCCTGGAGGGGCTGCCCATGCCGGAAGACTACGACATGGTGGTCTTCGTCAGCGGCAACGCGGCGCGCCTGTACCTGGACCAGCTGACCCGCGCGCGCGGCGGCTTTTCCTGGCCCCCGGCCGTGATCGCCGCCACTGTCGGCCCGGCCAGCGCGCAAGGCCTGCGCGAACTGCCCGGCTTTGGCGCGAATACAACAGTCCTGCATCCGCCGGCCGACGCGCCCAGCCACGATTCCGAAGCCCTGTGGGCCGTGCTGCAAGGACTGCCCGCGCTGCCCGCGCGCACCTTGCTGGTGCGCGGCACGCAGGGCCGCGACTGGCTGGGCGACACCCTGGCCGCGCAGGGTGTGCGGGTGGCGCGACACGCCGCCTACGACCGGCAGCCCGCGGTCTGGGAGGCGCAATCGCTGGCGCCGCTCAAGCGCAGGGCCGAAGCCGGGCTTCCCGCCACCTGGCTCATCACCAGCGGGGAGGGCGCCGACGCCGCGCTCGCCAATCTGCGGGCCGCCGGCCTGCAAGCCTGGTGGGAAGGCTGCGGTTTCGTGCTGACGCATCCGTCCTTGGCCAGGCGCGTCGGCCGCCCTGGTCATGACGAGAGCGGCGCGGCGATGGTAAAAATCTGCTTGCCCAACGACGACTCGATTTTCCAGGCATTTGTTGCCGCTTGATTCGTTGCTTCGGACCAACACCGAATACAATCGCGTCATGACAGAGAAGACTCCCGCTACCGATCCGGCCGCCCAGGCGGCCGTCCAGGGCGCCGGCGCGCCCGCGTCGGCTCCGGCCAGTTCCGCGCCAGCCGGCTCCACAGCCTCCGCCGTCCGTCCGGCCAAGCGCGGCAACGGCCCCATGCTCACCGCCCTGGCCATCGCCATCGCGCTGGCCGCCGGCCTGGGCTACGCGCTGTGGCAGCAACGCACGCAATTCATGAGCGCCGGGCGCGAAGTCGCCCAGCGCATCGACACCCTGTCCTCCGATCTGGCGCAGGCGCGCCGCGACACGCGCGAAGCGCTGGCCCTGGCGCAGGCCCAGGCTGGTCGCCTGGGCGAGCTGGAAGACACGGTGCGCGAGACCCAGAGCCAGTACCACGCGCTGCAGCAGGCCTGGCAGAACTTCAACGACAGCGCCAGCGACGAACTGCTGGCCAACGATGTCGAACGCCTGCTGACGCTGGCCAACCAGCAGCTGCGCCTGGCCGGCAACGTCTCCAACGCCATCGTCGCGCTGGAAACCGCCCAGGCGCGCCTGGCGCGCGCCGACCGTCCGCGCTTCTCCAGCCTGCAACAGGCCATCAACGGCGACCTGGACCGCCTGCGCGCGGTCTCCACCGTCGACATTCCCGCCCAGGCCGCCCGCATCGAGCGCCTGAGCGTGCTGATCAGCAAGGCGCCGCTGCTGGTGCCGGACGTGGCCGCGCAAGCCGTGGTGCCCGCCGGCCAGCCCGTGGCCGCCTCGGCGCCCGCCGTCGATCCGCAGGCCGGCCTGCCCGCCGACGCGCCCTGGTGGCAGCGCTGGCGCGCCGAGATCGCCTCCTGGCCCGGCCGCGCCGGCTCGGCCCTGGCGCATGAGCTGGGCGGCCTGATCACTATCCAGCGCGTGGACGAACCCGCCGCGCTGCTGCTGTCGCCCGAACAGGCCGACCAGTTGCGCGGCACGCTGCGCCAGCGTCTCCTGACCGTGCAACTGGCCATGCTGATGCGCCAGCCCGCCGTCTGGAAGAGCGAACTCGACCATGTCGGCGGCGCGCTGGCCAAGTATTTCGACGGCCGCTCGCCCGATACCGTCGCCGCCCAGAACGTGGCGCGCGAACTGGCCCAGATCGACATCGCCGTGCGCATGCCCGACGTGGCCGACAGCCTGAACGCCGTGGCCGCCCTGCGCGCCGCCGGCTTCAAGACCAGCGGGCAGGACTAAGGCCTATGCGTACCTGGTTCTGGACCCTGCTGCTCGCCGTCGTCGCCGTTGCCCTGGCGGTGGTGCTGCGCTCGCATTCGGGCAATGTGCTGCTGCTGGTATGGCCGTGGCGCATCGAGATGTCGCTGACGCTGGCCGTGCTGCTGATCGTCGCCGCTTTCGTCGTGCTGTACGTGGGCCTGCGCGTGCTGGCCTGGCTGCTGGCCATTCCCGACCGCGTGCGGGTCTGGCGCGGCAAGCGCGCCCAGGCGCGCGACCACGAACTGCTCGAGCGCGGCTGGATCAGCCTGCTGGAAGGCCGCTATTCGCAAGCCGAGAAAGACCTGACCCGCCTGCTCGACCAGACCAAGGTGCAGACGCGCCGCGTGCTGGCCGCCTTGTCCTCGGCGCGCGCGGCGCACGGCTTGAGCGAGTTCGATCGCCGTGATCGCTTCCTGGCCAGCGCCCAGGAACACGCCGGCACGGACCCCGGCCTGCTGGAAGCCACCGCCACCGTGTCCGCCGACATGCTGCTGGACCAGGGCCGCGCCGAGCGCGCGCTGGCCGTGCTGGCGCCGCTGGCCGACGGCGGCGCCCGCCACCTGCACACCATGCGCCTGCTGCTGCGCGCGCATGCGGCGCTGAATCACCACGACCAGATGTTCTCGCTGGCGCGCGCGCTGGTGCGCCGCAATGCCTTGCCGCGCCAGGAGGCCGATCAACTGATCGACGCTTCCGGCGCCGCCCGGTTGCGCGCCGCGGCCGCCAACGACGGCTGGCGCGCCATCTGGAAAGACCTGAAGGCCGAAGAGCGCCTGCTGCCCGAGATCGCGCTGGCCGGCGCCGCCGCCTTCGAAGCGGCGGGCGAGGCGGCCGAGGCTGCCCGCGTGCTGGAAGCGGCGGTCGCCGTGAAGTTCAATCCCGCGCTGGTCGCGGCCTACGCCCGCTGCGACGCCTCGCAGGTGTCCCGTCGTCTGGCGCGCGCCGAGTCCTGGCTGCAATCGCGTCCGACCGATCCCGAGCTGTTGACGGCCCTGGGCATGCTCTGCCTGAACGGCCAGCTGTGGGGCCAGGCCGAGCGCTATCTGCTGCGCAGCGTCAGCCGCCGCAACGACGCGCAGACCCACGCGCTGCTGGGCAGCCTGTACGACCGCCTCGAGCGTCCGGCCGACGCCGTGCGCCACTGGCGCCTGGCGACGGCCGCCAGCATGGCGCTGCCGGTGCTGGCTACCGACGCCGCGCTGCCGGCCGCCGACACGGGTTCCGATCCTTACCGCGTGGACGCCGAGGGCGGCTATGCGGTGGGCCTCGCCGACCTGGACGACGAGACCGGCCCGGTCTCCGGCTACGCGGCCCTGCCGCCCGCCGCGACCGTCGCCGACTATGTGCTGGATCCCGACGCCCGCGTCAGCAAGGAACAGCACGACCGCGCGCTGGCGCCCGAAGACGCGCCGCTCGCCGGCGGCACCAGCGACTTCGACGAGTATTTCGACAGCGCGCCGCTGCCGGCGGCCGCTTTCGAGGACCCGGTGCCCACGTACGCGCCGGCGCCGCCCGCGGCTGCCAAGCCCGCGGCCGCTCCGGCCGCTCCCGTGCCCGACACCAAGCCGCCGTTCAAGAACGACGGCGAGCATTGATCATTTCCTCAGACACTCACAAGGTTGAACCATGAGCCTCGATCGCGTCTCCCCTGGCAAGAAGCTGCCGGAAGACTTCAACGTCATCATCGAAATCCCCATGAACGCCGACCCGGTTAAGTACGAGGTCGACAAGGAAACGGGCGCGATCTTCGTTGACCGCTTCATGCTGACGGCCATGCATTACCCGTGCAACTACGGCTACATCCCGCAGACCCTGTCGGAAGACGGCGACCCCGCCGACGTGCTGGTCGTGACCCCGTTCCCGATCCAGATCGGCGCCGTGGTGCGCTGCCGCGCCATCGGCGTGCTGGAAATGGACGACGAGTCGGGCGGCGACGCCAAGCTGCTGGCCGTGCCGATCGAAAAGCTCTACCCGCCGTACCGCAACATCAAGTCCTACGAAGATCTGCCGACGGAAGACATCTCCCGCATCCAGCACTTCTTCGAGCACTACAAGGACCTGGAAAAGGGCAAGTGGGTCAAGGTCAAGGGCTGGAAGGGCGTGGCGGCCGCTCACGAGGAAATCCTCAAGAGCGCCGAACGCCACAACAAGGCCTGATCAGGGTTTGGTCCGGGCCGGCGTCGCGCCGGTCCGTGTCCGCATGCGGCGCGGCCGCGACGGCATGATGCCGATCGCCGCCGCGCCGTTGCTTTGCGGGGCCAGCAGATTCTCGGACACCTGGGCGGCCGCCGCCTGGATGCGGGTCTTGAGCGCTTCCAGCCGCTGCGCCGTGGTGCGCGCCTGCGAGGCGATGAACACCAGGCTGCCGACCACTTTCTGGTCGGGGCTGAAGATCGCCGCGCCGATGCCCATCAGGCCACGATCGACCTCGCCGTGCGAGACGCACACGCCGGCGGCGCGCAGCTGCTTCAGGTTGGCGCGGAATTCATCCCAGTCCTCGCCCAGGCCGGCCTCGCGGATCTCGGCCGCGTGCCACAGCATCAGGTTGCGCAGCTGGTAGGGCGGCAGATTGGCCAGGATGGGCTTGGCCGTGGCGCCTCGGAACATCGGGAAGGGCCGGCCGCGCGCGTAGCTCGATTCGATGGAGTCGTCGGTCCAGTAGCGGTCCACGCACATGACCTTGTCGCCGTAGTAGCTGCACAGCATCAGGTTGGCGTGCAGTTCGTCGCCGGCGGCGCGCATCACGTCGCGGGCCGCTCGCATCAGCGGATCGTGCTGGCGCAGGTGGCGGTCCAGCTCGATGATGCGCGAGCCCAGTACATAGGCGCCGCCCGAGGTGGGGGCCAGCAGCCCGCTTTCGGTCAGCGACTTCAGGTAGCGGTAGGCGGTCGCGCGCGAGCACTCCAGATGCTCCATGACGTCTTCCTGGAAGGCGGCGGTGGTGTCGTCGCGGAACAGGTCGAGGATGGACAACATGCGGTCTGGAGTGCTCATTGCTGCGCGCGCCTAGTGAATGTGGAAGCCGCCATTGACGTCGACCACGATGCCGGTGGAATACGAGGACAGGTCCGATGCCAGGAAGAGAATGGCCTGGGCGACTTCGGCGGGCGAGCCGAAGCGTTGCAGCGGAATGCCTTGTTTGAGTTCTGTTTCCCAATTTTCGCCGAATTTGCCCAGCGTCATGTCCGTCTCGATGATGCCGGGCGCGACGCAGTTCGCGCGCACCCCGCGCGGGCCCAGTTCGCGGGCCAGCGCCTTGGTGAAACTGATGACCCCGCCCTTGGACGCGGCGTAATGCGAGCCGCCCAGAAGCCCCCCGCCGCGCAGCGCGGCGGTGGAACCCAGGTTGACGATGGCCGGCTTGCGCTCGCTGGCCAGCAGGGCGGGCAGGGCGGCGCGGGTGACGTTGTAGGTGCCGGTCAGGTTCACGTCCACCATGCGCCGAAACTCGTCTTCGGGCAGGTCCCAGATGCGGGTGGCGGCGACGATGCCGGCGTTGTTCACCAGCACGTCGATGCCGCCCAGCGCCTCTTGCGCCCGCGCCATCGCCGCCTCGCAGGACGCGCCGCTGGATACGTCGCAATGCAGCGTCACGGGGCCGCCGCCTTGCGGGCCGCCGGCGTCATCGTCCGGATAGTCGCGGTCCAGCACGGCCACCGCCGCGCCATGCTCGATGAAGAGCCGGACGATCGCCGCGCCGATGCCACGGGGGTTGGCGCCCCCCGTGACGACGGCGCGCTTGCCGGCCAGCAGTTGCGGGACGCCCCCGCTCATTGCTTCACCAGCGGGCAGTTGCCCTGCGCCAGCGGACGGAATGCCTGCTCGGCGGGGATCTTGCGCACCAGGTTGTAGTAGTCCCAGTCGCGCTTGGACTCGGCCGGCGACTTGACCTTGAACAGGTACAGGTCGCGCATCACGCGGCCGTCCTCGCGGATGCGGCCGTTCTCGGTCATGAAGTCGTTGATGGGTGTGTCGTGCATCTTCTTGAGCACGGCCTCGGACGCGTCCGTGCCCGCCGCCTTGACCGCGTTCAGGTAGTGCATGGCGGCGCTGTAGTTGCTGGCCTGCACCATCGACGGCATGCGGCCGGTGCGCTTGAAGTAGCGCTCGGACCAGACGCGCGTCTGGTCGTTCAGGTCCCAGTAGAACGGCTCGACCAGGTTCAGCCCCTGCGCGTATTCCAGCCCCACGCTGCGCACGTCGACGATGCTCATGAACAGCGCGGCCACGCGCTGCTTGCCGCCCATGATGCCGAACTCGAACGCCTGCTTGATGCTGTTGATGGTGTCGCCGCTGCCGTTGGCCAGGCCGATCACCTGGGCCTTGGACGCCTGTGCCTGCAACAGGAAGGACGAGAAGTCGGCGTTGGCGATGGGGTGGCGCACGCTGCCCAGCACCTGGCCGCCCTTGCTCTTGACCACCGCCATCGCGTCGCGTTCCAGCGAGTGGCCGAAGGCATAGTCGGACGTGATGAAGAACCAGCTCTTGCCGCCGTCGTCCATGACGCCGCTGGCCACGCCTGTGGCGTAGGCATAGGTGTCGTAGGTCCAGTGCATGCCGTTGGGCGAGCAGGCCTTGCCGGTCAGGTCGGCCGAGCCGGCGCTGGTGAAGATCACCACGCGCTTCATCTGCCGCGTCAGGTCCTGCACCGCCAGCGCGATGGCGGAGTTGGGCACGTCCAGGATCATGTCGACCTTGTCGTTCTCGTACCAGCGGCGGGCGGTGGCCACGCCGATGTCCACCTTGTTCTGATGGTCGGCCGAGATCACTTCGATAGGCTTGCCCAGCACGGTGCCGCCGAAATCCTCGACCGCCATCTTCACGGCCTCGACGCCGTACTTGCCGGACAGGTCGGCCATCATGCCGGACTGGTCGCCCAGCACGCCGATCTTGACCACGTCGTCCGAGACCTGGGCCTGGGCGGACCAGGCCAGCGCGCCCAGCGCGCAGGCGGCCAGGGTCTGTTTGAATGCTTGCTTCATGGTTGTCTCCTCTTGGGGGTGCGATGCCTTGTGGCCGTCGCGCGTCTTGCCAGTCGTGAAAAAACGATGGCGGCAAGCCCGCGCGCCGGCCGGCCATGGCCGGATCCGCCGCCCTGTGCCGGACGGTCGGAACAACAAGGGTTACTCCAGCGTCTGGCCGGCGTAGCCCTCGATGAACAGATTGGGTTTCAGGAAGAAGCTCAGCACCAGCGCGCCCCGCGGCGCGCGCGCCACGTGACGATTGCCGCGCGGACGCCACACGTAGTTGCCGGCGCTGACCTCGCCCTCGGCGTCCACGATGGAGCCTTCCAGCACATAGGTCTGCTCGACCTCGACGTGCTCGTGCAGCGGCAGCTCGGTGCCGGGCTGCCAGCGGAACAGGGCGGTCAAGAGGCCGCTTTCCTTGTCCTGCATCAGCACCTTCATGTCGATGCCTTCGACCTGCGTGGGCTTCCAGGGCAATTCATCGACATTCAGGAAGCGCGAGGCCAGTGGCGGCAGTGCGTTGGCTGCCGGGCAGCCTGGGGTTTCGAGGGCCATGTTGTCTCCTAGCCAGAACTCGTTATGGAAGATAAACCAAAAATCTTGTTATTGAGTGTTTAAAAATAGTCGCGTATATTGAGATTTATGTCAACGCCGATTTGTCGAAGAACAGACGGCAGGCATGACCGGACACGGCAGGAATAAAGATCCGGCGAACAATGCTCATCCTCGGGGCAGCGGCGTCACAGGTATGGGGCGCCGCCCCATCGGGGCAGCGCGGAGCCGGCCTTGCCGGTCCGCTGCCGCGTCCCCTGCGGGAAGCGCGTAGCGCTTCGGGGGTGGGCTCCATACAAGGAGACATGGCTTGAAGAATGATTATCTGGACCAGGCTTTCGGGCTGGGGGGACGCGTGGCGCTGGTGACGGGCGCGGCGCGGGGACTGGGGTACGCCATTGCCCAGGCGCTGGGCCGGGCCGGGGCGAAAGTGGTCGTCAACGACCTGTCCGCGCAGGCCTGCGACGCGGCCTGCGAACGCTTGAACGCGGCGGGCATCCCGGCGCGCGGCGCGCCGTTCGACGTGGCCGACGGCGAGGCCGTCGCGGCCGCGCTGCGCGAGCTGGAGGCGGCCGGATGGGCGCCCGACGTGCTGGTCAGCAACGCTGGCAACCAGAACCGCAAGCCCGTGGTCGAGATGACGCCGGCCGAATGGCAGGCGCTGCAGAACGTGCACGTCAACGGCGCCTTCAACTGCGCCCGCGCGGCGCTGCCGGGCATGGTCCGGCGCGGCTTCGGCCGCATCGTGCTGATGTCGTCCGTGGCCGGTCAGGCCACCATGCCCAACATCGCCGCCTACGCCACGGCCAAGGGCGCCATCGCCGCCTTCGCGCGGGCGCTGGCCGTGGAGTACGGCGGCAGCGGCGTCACCTGCAACGCGCTGGCGCCGGGTTTCGTGCGCACCGATTTCACGCAGGGGCTGCAGGACAATCCGCAGTTCCAGGCCTTCCTGTCCACGGCGGTGCCGGCCGGACGCTGGGCCGAGCCGGACGATATCGCGCCGGCGGTGGTGTACCTGGCCGCGCCGGGCGCGGCCTTCGTCAACGGCCAGGTGCTGGCGATCGACGGCGGCCTGCTGGCGCGCATGTAGGGGAGGCCGCCATGAGCGAACAAAACGTGCTGTCCGCCCGGGGGCTGGTCAAGCGCTTCGGCGGCTTTCGCGCCGTCGACGGCGTGTCGCTGGCCCTGCGGGAAGGCTCCATCCATGCCTTGATCGGCCCCAACGGCGCCGGCAAGACCACCTGTTTCAACCTGCTGACCAAGTTCCTGTCGCCGGACGAGGGCGAGATCCGCTACCGGGGCCGCGACATCACGTCGCTGGCGCCCGAGCAGATCGCCCGGCTGGGCATCGTGCGCTCGTTCCAGATCTCGGCCGTGTTCCTGGGCCTGACCGTGCTGCAGAACATGCGCGTGGCGCTGATGCGCCAGCATGGCGATGGCATGCGCTTCTGGCGCAGCCGCCGCAGCGTGGACCGCTTCAACGCGCGCGCGCTGGAACTGCTGGCCGCCGTCGGGTTGGATGACCAGGCCGACACCATCGCCGCGCTGCTGCCCTATGGCCGCAAGCGCGCGCTGGAGATCGCCATGACGCTGGCGCTGGACCCGGAGATCATGCTGCTGGACGAGCCCATGGCCGGACTGGGGCAGGAGGACGTGGCGCGCATCGCGGCGCTGATCCGGCGCGTGTCGGCCAAGCGCAGCATCCTCATGGTGGAACACAACCTGTCCGTGGTCGCGGACCTGTCCGACACCATCACCGTGCTGGCGCGCGGCGCCGTGCTGGCCCAGGGCGACTACGCCGCCGTGTCGCGCGACGAGCGCGTCATCACCGCCTACATGGGCGCGCAAGAGGAGGCGCACTGATGCTGTCCATCAACAAGCTCAACGCCTGGTACGGCGAATCGCATGTGCTGCACGGCGTGGACATCGAGGTCAGGCGCGGCGAGCTGGTCACCATCCTGGGCCGCAACGGCGCCGGCAAGACCACCACGCTGCGCGCCATCATGGGCATCCTGGACAAGCGCAGCGGCTCGATCCGCCTGAACGATCAGGAAACCATCGCCATGGCGCCGCACCGCATCCCGCGCCTGGGCGTGGTGTATTGCCCGGAAGAGCGGGCCGTGTTCCGCAGCCTGAACGTGACCGAGAACCTGATGCTGCCGCCGAGGCTGGCCGACGGCGGCATGACGCTGGACGAGATCTACGCGCTGTTCCCGAACCTGCGCGAACGCAGCGCCAGCTCGGGCGGCAACCTGTCCGGCGGCGAGCAGCAGATGCTGGCCATCGCCCGCATCCTGCGCACCGGCGCCCAGCTGATCCTGCTGGACGAGCCGACCGAGGGCCTGGCCCCGGTCATCGTGCAGCAGATCGGGCAGGCCATCCGCACGCTCAAGCAGCGCGGCTTCACCATCGTGCTGGTCGAGCAGAACTTCCGCTTCGCGACCAAGGTGGCCGACCGCCATTACGTGATGGAGCATGGCCGCGTGGTTGACCAGATGTCGGCCGACGAGGCGCGCAATGATCCGGAGCGGATCACGCGCCGCCTGGGTGTCTGAGGGGAGATTTCCGTGTTCGAAATATTCGGCGTGCCGTCCACGGCACTCTTCGGCCAGCTGCTGCTCGGCCTCATCAATGGTTCCTTCTACGCCTTGCTGTCGATCGGCCTGGCGGTGATCTTCGGCTTGCTGAACATCATCAACTTCGCCCACGGCGCGCAGTACACCGCGGGCGCCTTCCTGGCCTGGATGCTGCTGAACTACGTGGGCGTGAACTACTGGGCGGCGCTGGTGCTGGTGCCGCTCATCATGGCCGTCTTCGCCGTCGTGACGGAACGTCTGCTGATCTCGCGCACCTACCGCATGGATCATCTGTACGGGCTGCTGCTGACCTTCGGCATCGCGCTGCTGATCGAAGGCGGACTGCGGCAGGCCTATGGCGTGTCGGGTCTGCCGTACACCATCCCCAAGGCGCTGTCCGGCGGCGTCAACCTGGGCTTCATGTTCCTGCCCTGGTATCGCGGCTGGGCCGTGCTGGTGTCGCTGGCGCTGTGCCTGCTGGTCTGGGCGCTGATGGAAAAGACCCGCATCGGCGCCATGCTGCGCGCGGCCACCGAGAATCCGGTGGTGGTGCGCTCGTTCGGCATCAACGTGCCTTTGCTCATCACGCTGACCTATGCGCTGGGCGTGGCGCTGGCCTCGGTGGCCGGCGTGATCGCGGCGCCCATCTACCAGGTCAGTCCCATGATGGGTTCGAACCTGGTGGTGGTCGTGTTCGCGGTGGTGGTGATCGGCGGCATGGGCTCCATCATGGGCGCCATCGTCAGCGGCTTCGGCCTGGGCGTGATCGAGGGGCTGACCAAGGTGTTCTACCCCGAGGCCGCCAACCTGGCGATCTTCATCATCATGGTGCTGGTGCTGCTGTGCAAGCCGGCGGGCCTGTTCGGCAAGCCCTTGCAGGTGCAGAACGTGCTGGCCGCCGAGGCCACGCGCGAACCGGTGCAGCTGGGCCGGCGCGCCATGCGCGTGGCCATGGCGGCGCTGGCGGTGCTGGCGCTGGCCGCGCCCTGGTTCGTGTACCCCACGTTCCTGATGAAGGTGCTGTGCTTCGCGCTGTTCGCGGCGGCGTTCAATCTGCTGGTGGGCTATGTGGGGCTGCTGTCCTTCGGCCACGCGGCCTTCTTCGGCGCGGCGGCCTACGCCACCGGCATCGTCATGAAGCTGCTGGGCGCCACGCCCGAGCTGGGACTGCTGGCCGGGGCGTTGACTGGCGGGCTGCTGGGGCTGGCCTTCGGCGCCATCGCCATCCGCCGCCAGGGCATCTACTTCGCCATGATCACGCTGGCCCTGTCGCAGCTGGTGTACTTCATCGCCGTGCAGGCCGGCTTCACCGGCGGCGAGGACGGCCTGCAAAGCGTGCCGCGCGGCAAGCTGTTCGGGATCTGGGACCTGGACGGCGTCATGCCCATGTACTACTTCACGCTGGCCGTGTTCGCGCTGGGCTACGCCTTCGTGCTGCGGGTGCTGAACTCGCCCTTCGGCGAGGTCATACGCTCGGTGCGCGACAACGAACAGCGCGCGCGCTCGCTGGGCTATTCCACGTCGCGCTACAAGCTGCTGGCCTTCACCTTGTCCGCCTCGCTGGCCGGGCTGGCCGGCGGCCTGAAGGTGCTGGTGTTCGGCGTGGCCTCGCTGACCGACGTGCACTGGCACGCCAACGGCGAAGTGGTGCTGATGGCGCTGCTGGGCGGCATCGGCACCGTCTTCGGCCCGCTGGCCGGCGCCTTCACCTTCGTGTCCCTGCAGAACTACCTGGCGCCGCTGGGGTCCTGGGTGCTGATCGTGCAGGGCGCCATCTTCGTGCTGTGCGTGCTGCTGCTGCGCGACGGCATCATGGGCCTGATCTCGCGTCTGTGGCTGGCCGCAACCCGATCCAGAAAGGAGTCCTGATGTTTCTTCATGTCGTCATGCTGAGCCTGTCCGCCGACGCGGACACGGGCTTCCACGAACGGGTGCAGGGCTATTGCCGCCGCATCCTGGCCGAATGCGACGGCGTCGCGGCCTATGCCTTCCGCGCCAACGAGGCCTCGCGCGCCGACGGGCTGACGCACGCGGTGGTCGCCGCGTTTGCCGACAGCGCGGCGCACGACCGCTACCAGGTCTCGTCCGCGCACCAGGAAATGAAGGCCTACATGGCCGGTTTCATCGCGCGGCTGGTGGTGTTCGATGGGGATATCCCTGGGTTCAAAACGCCCGCATGAGCGCTTCCGCCCTGGCCGGAAAGGGATAAACTTCCGGATGTTTCGCGCGCCGCCCCGCTGTAACCCCAGAGCGGAGCGGCGGCCATTTCCTCAGGTTCCGTCATCCGCGCGCCGATACCCGGCCGCGCGCTCGTCATAGGTTGAGTCAGCATGGACTACGTATTGCCTCCTTCCCCGCAGACCTCGGTTCCCGTCGTCGGCAGCAGCGCGCGCTTTCCGGTGCGCCGTGTCTATTGCGTCGGCCGCAACTACGCCGAGCACGCCAAGGAAATGGGCTTCACCGGCCGCGAAGACCCGTTCTTCTTCTGCAAGCCCGCTGACGCCGTGCTGAACGTGGCCGACGGCGAAACCGGCAAGATGCCTTACCCGCCCAAGACGTCCAACCTGCACTACGAGATGGAGCTGGTCGTGGTGCTGGGCAAGGGCGGCCGCGATATTCCGGTCGAGCAGGCCAACGACTGCGTCTGGGGCTATGCGCTGGGCCTGGACATGACCCGCCGCGACCTGCAGGGCGAAATGAAGAAGCAGGGCCGCCCCTGGGAAGTGGGCAAGGCCTTCGACCAGTCCGCGCCGCTGGGCCCCATCCATCCGCGCAGCGCCGTGGGCACGCTGGACAAGGGCGCCATCTGGCTGGACGTGAACGGCCAGCGCAAGCAGTCCAGCGACATCTCGCAGATGATCTGGAACGTGCCGGAAAGCATCGCCTACCTGTCGGGCCTGTTCGAGCTGCAGCCGGGCGACATCATCTTCACCGGCACGCCCGAGGGCGTGGGCGCCGTCGTCAAGGGCGATGTCATCACCGGCGGCATCGAGGGGCTGGGCGAACTGCGCGTGCAGATCGTTTAAGCTGGGCGCCGTTTCCCTTTCACTTGATCAGGAGTTCCAGCATGCGCGGGAAGATTGTGTTGACCGCCTTCGTGGTGTTCGGTTTCGTGCTCGCCGGGTGCAACACCATGGCCGGCATGGGCAAGGACGTGTCGCGGGCCGGCAACGCCATCACCAACGCCGCCGAGAAGTAAGCCGGCGGCCGCCGCGCCCGCTCTCCTGGACGCGGCTTCAAAGAAAAAGCCCCTTGAGCGGATCAAGGGGCTTTTTTGTTGCCAGACGGAACGCCAGGTCAGAGCACGTCGCCCGCGTAGTCCGCCAGCCGCGAGCGCTCGCCGCGCTGCAGCGTGACGTGGCCCGCGTGCGGCCAGCCCTTGAAGCGGTCGACCACGAAGGTCAGGCCCGAGCTGCCCTCGGTGAGGTAGGGCGTGTCGATCTGGGCGATGTTGCCCAGACAGATCACCTTGGTGCCGGGACCGGCGCGCGTGACGAGCGTCTTCATCTGCTTGGGCGTCAGGTTCTGCGCCTCGTCGATGATGAGGTACTTGTTGAGGAAGGTGCGGCCGCGCATGAAGTTCAGCGACTTGACCTTGATGCGCGAGCGGATCAGGTCCATGGTGGCGGCCCGCCCCCAATCGCCGTTGCCTTCGCCTTCGCCCATGTTCAGCACGTCCAGGTTGTCTTCCAGGGCGCCCATCCAGGGCAGCATCTTTTCCTCTTCGGTGCCCGGCAGGAAGCCGATGTCCTCGCCCACCGGCACCGTGACGCGGGTCATGATGATCTCGGTGTAGCGCTTGGTCTCCAGCACCTGGGTGATGCCGGCCGCCAGCGCCAGCAGCGTCTTGCCGGTGCCCGCCTGGCCCAGCAGCGACACGAAGTCGCATTCCGGGTTCATCAGCAGGTTCATGGCGAAGTTCTGCTCGCGATTGCGCGCGGTGATGCCCCAGACATTGTTCTTGCCGTGGGTGTAGTCGCGCAGCGTGGCCAGCACCGCCGTCTTGCCGCTGACCTCGCGCACCTGCGCGTACAGCGGCATCTGGCCTTCGAAGTAGACGAACTGGTTGACCACGAACTGCGCGCACAGCGGGCCGTGGATGCGGTAGAACGTGGTGCCGCCCTGTTGCCAGGATTCGACGTTCTTGCCGTGCTTGTTCCAGAAGTCCTCGGGCAGCTGCATCACGCCCGAGTACATCAGGTCCGAGTCTTCCAGGACGTGGTCGTTGTAGTAGTCCTCGGCCGCCATGCCCAGCGCGCGGGCCTTCAGGCGCATGTTGATGTCTTTCGACACCAGCACGACCTCGCGCTGCGGGTACTTCTCCTGCAGCGCCCGCACCACGCCCAGGATCTGGTTGTCGGCCTTGCCCATGGGCAGGTCCGAGGGCAGGGTGCTGTGGATGGCCGTGGTCTGGAACATCAGGCGGCCGGTGGCGTCCTTGTTGCCCAGCGCCGACAGCTCCAGGCCGTCGTCCAGCTGCTTGGCGTCCTGCACCAGCGCGTCCAGCGAGCGGCTGACCTGGCGCGCGTTGCGCGCCACTTCGGACATGCCCTTCTTTTGGTGGTCCAGCTCTTCCAGCGTCATCATCGGCAGGAAGATGTCGTGCTCTTCAAAGCGGAACAGCGAGCTGGGATCGTGCAGCAGCACGTTGGTGTCCAGCACGAACAGCTTGCGCGGCGCGTTCTGCGCGCGCGCCTTGGCGCGCTTGGCCGGCGCCGGGGCGGCCTTGACGGGGCGCTCGGCGCGGGCGGCCGGCGCCGCGGGGGCGGGCGGCGGCACCTGGCGGGCGGGCGCGGGAATCTGGGACTTGCCACGGGCGGCCGGGGCGGCCATGCCGTCCAGCTCGGGCTGGACCAGCAGGTCGTCGTCGTCCTCGGCAAGGGCGGCTTGCGTGTTGGACCGCGCAGCGGCGGTCTTGGTGCTGCGGCCCTGCGCCCGGGCGTTCTCGCCCGAGGGGAAGGTCAGGATAGCTGCGGGGCGGGTAGGCAACTTCGGAAGCGGCATATGAGTCACTCTCCAGTGTGGGCCGGCTGGCTATGGCGCCTGACGGGTCTTGCTCGCACGGCTAACCGATGCTTTTGGCGGCTTGCAGGACTTCCTTGGCGTGGCCCGGGACCTTCACCCCGCGCCACTCCTGCACCAGCACGCCATAGGCGTCGATCAGAAAGGTGCTGCGCTCGATGCCGCGCACCTGCTTGCCGTACATGTTCTTCTGCTTGATGACGCCGTACAGGTTGCAGACGGTTTCGTCGGCGTCGGAGATCAACGGGAAAGGAAGCTCGTACTTGGCCTTGAAATTCTCGTGCGACTTCAGCGAATCGCGCGAGATGCCGACCACGACCGCGCTGGCCGACAGGAACTCGGCGTGCAGGTCGCGGAAATCCTGGCTTTCAGTGGTGCAGCCAGGGGTGTTGTCCTTGGGGTAGAAGTACAGGACCACGGCGCGGCCCTGGCACTGCTCCAGGCTGATCGGGCCGATGGTGCTCTCGGCCGTGAACAGCGGGGCGGGTTTGCCTATGCTCGGCGTCATTCGGGGGAATCTCCGTTCGGGGGGATGAGGGCGACGACCACGCGCCGGCCCTCCGCCATCAGGATGTTGTAGGTGCGCGAGGCCGCGTGGGTGTCCATCACTTCCACGCCCACGCCGATGGCCAACAGGGGACGCAAGACCTCGGGACGCAGGAAGCGCTGGCGCGCGCCCGTGCCCACCAGCAGCACCTCGGGCGCGTTGGCCGGGCGGCCGGGGGCGGCTTCGGGTTCGTCCAGGAAGGCCAGCGGGTCGCGCACGGGCTCGACCATTCCGGCGGCCTGGCGCAGCAGGGCTGAGGTGATGTCGGCCGGCGACTGCACGGGCCAGGTGGTGACTTCGCCTTCGGGTCCGAAAGCGACCGAGGAGGAAAAACGTACCTGGTTGACCTCGATGTAGCCATCACCGTAAGCGGTGACGGTATTCAGGGCGGCCGTCGCAGGATCGGTATGCAGCTTCAATAAAAACTCCGGCTTGGTGTACCCGATGATAGCGCATCGGAATGACGGCATGTTGCAGGGTATCCACGGTCGCCGGACCGGATCGGGAAGGGTCGGCCGGGGCCGGCGGTTTCCCTGGGAAAAACGGGGGAGCAGGCCCCGTTTTTTCGCCATTTGCCGCCTGGGCGCGCTTGCGCTAGATTACAGGGTTTTGCTGCGCTGCAATCGTGTCCGCGCGCGGCCTGCGGTCCCGTTTTCACCCGAGCGCATCCGCGCCCTGGATTTTTTCGCCCCCTCGCCCCCTAAGGATTCCCATCATGAGGAAGTTCTCCCGCATTGAGCGCCTGCCCCCGTACGTTTTCAACATTACCGGCGAGCTCAAGATGGCGGCCCGGCGGCGCGGCGAAGACATCATCGACATGTCCATGGGCAATCCGGACGGCGCGACCCCCAAGCACATCGTCGACAAGCTGGTGGAAGCGTCCACCCGCCCGACCACGCACGGCTACTCGGTGTCCAAGGGCATCCCGCGCCTGCGCAAGGCCATCTGTGACTGGTACCAGCGCCGCTACGCGGTCGAGCTGGATCCGGATTCCGAGGCCATCGTCACCATCGGCTCCAAGGAAGGCCTGGCCCACCTGATGCTGGCCACGCTGGACCGTGGCGACACCGTGCTGGTGCCCAATCCCAGCTACCCCATCCACATCTACGGCGCGGTCATCGCCGGCGCCAACATCCGTTCGGTGCGCATGACGCCGGGCGTGGATTTCTTCGAGGAACTGGAGCGCGCCGTGCGCGAGTCCATTCCCAAGCCCAAGATGATGGTGCTGGGCTTTCCCAGCAACCCCACCGCGCAGTGCGTGGACCTGTCGTTCTTCGAGCGCGTGGTGGCGCTGGCCAAGGAACACGACATCCTGGTCGTGCATGACCTGGCCTACGCCGACATCACCTTCGACGGCTACGTGGCGCCGTCCATCATGCAGGTGCCCGGCGCGCGCGATGTCGCCGTCGAGTTCTTCACGATGAGCAAGAGCTACAACATGGCGGGCTGGCGCATCGGCTACATGGTCGGCAACCGCGAGCTGGTCGGCGCGCTGGCGCGCATCAAGAGCTATCACGACTACGGCACGTTCACGCCGATCCAGGTGGCGTCCATCGCCGCGCTGGACGGCCCGCAGGATTGCGTCAGCGAGATCGTGGCCCAATACCAAAGCCGTCGCGACGTGCTCGCGCGCGGTCTGCATGAAGCAGGTTGGAATGTGGAGATTCCCAAGGCGTCCATGTACATCTGGGCGCAGATCCCCGAACCCTACAGGGCGATGGGTTCTTTGGAATTCTCCAAGCGTGTCCTGTCGGATGCGAAGGTGGCCGTTTCCCCCGGGATCGGCTTCGGCGAGTACGGCGACGAATACGTGCGCTTCGCTCTTATCGAAAACGAGCAGCGCACCCGCCAGGCGGTGCGCGGCATCAAGGACATGTTCCGTAAAGACGGACTGCTGAAATAGAGGCTCCCCCCGAAGCGCTGCGCGCTTCCCCCCAGGGGGCGCCGCGGCGGACCGGCAAAGCCGGCTCCGCGCGGCCCAGCGCAGCGACGCCGGTGACGGTGGCCATGACGCAGCATATTGGAGAAATACAATGAATTCCCCTCAACGCCCGCCCGCCGAGGGCGCCGCGATGAATCCCATGAGAGTCGGCCTGCTGGGCCTGGGCGTGGTCGGTGGCGGCACCTGGACGGTGCTGTCGCGCAACGCCGAGGAAATCGCGCGCCGCGCCGGCCGCCGCATTGAAGTGACCCGCGCCGCCGTGCGCGACGTGGCCAAGGCGCGCTCGCGCGTGGGCGACACGCTGCCGGTGGATACCGATGTGCACGCGCTGGTGCGCGACCCGGCCATCGACATCGTGGTCGAGCTGATCGGCGGCGACACGCTGGCCCGCGAGCTGGTGCTCGAGGCCATCGCCAACGGCAAGCACGTGGTCACCGCCAACAAGGCGCTGCTGGCCAAGCATGGCAACGAGATCTTCGCCGCCGCGCACGAGCGCGGCGTGATGGTGGCCTTCGAGGCCGCCGTGGCCGGCGGCATCCCCATCATCAAGGCCATCCGCGAAGGCCTGACCGCCAACCGCATCCAGTGGGTCGCCGGCATCATCAACGGCACCACCAATTTCATCCTGTCCGAGATGCGCACGCGCGGCCTGCCCTTCGCCGACGTGCTGGCCGAGGCGCAGCGCCTGGGCTATGCCGAGGCCGACCCGACCTTCGACGTCGAGGGCGTGGACGCGGCGCACAAGCTGACCCTGCTGGCCTCGCTGGCCTTCGGCGTGCCGGTGCAGTTCGATCGCGCCTACATCGAAGGCATCTCGCAGCTGGCCGCCGAGGACATCGAGCTGGCCGAGCGCCTGGGCTACCGCATCAAGCTGCTGGGCATCACCAAGCGCCGCGCCGAGGGCATCGAGCTGCGCGTGCACCCCGCGCTGGTGCCGGCCGAGCGCCTGCTGGCCAATGTCGAGGGCGCGATGAACGCCGTGCTGGTCAAGGGCGACGCCGTGGGCCCGACGCTGTACTACGGTCAGGGCGCGGGCGAAGAGCCCACCGCCTCGGCCGTGGTGGCCGACCTGGTCGACGTGACCCGCCTGCATACGGCCGACCCGGGCAACCGCGTGCCGCATCTGGCCTTCCAGCCCGACGCCATGTCCGACACGCCGATCCTGCCGATCGAGCAGGTCAGCACCTCGTACTACCTGCGCCTGCGCGTGGACGACCAGCCGGGCGTGCTGGCCGACATCGCGCGCCTGCTGGCCGACCGTTCGATCTCGATCGGTTCGATGATCCAGCAGCCGTCCAGCATCGGCGGCGCCGACATCATCTTCCTGACGCACGAGGCGCTGGAAGGCAATGTCAACCAGGCCATCGAACGCATCGAGTCGCTGCCGTTCGTGCGTTCGAAAGTGACCCGCCTGCGCGTGGAGCACCTGGCATGAAGAGACAGGCCCACCCCCGAAGCGCTACGCGCTTCCCCCTCAAGGGGGCATGCCTGCGGACCGGCAAAGCCGGCTCCGCGGCATCCCGATGGGGCGGCAACCGTTGCGGTTGGCGCGGCAACGCCATGGAGCACTGATATGAAATATATCTCCACACGTGGCGGCATGGCCGCGCTGGAATTCTCGGACATCCTGCTCGAAGGCCTGGCGCCGGACGGCGGGCTGGCCGTGCCCGAGCAACTGCCGCAGGTGTCGGCGCAGACGCTGGAGTCCTGGCGCGGCCTGTCGTATGCCGATCTGGCGTTCGAGGTGCTGTCGCTGTTCGCCACCGATATCCCGGCCGAGGACCTGCGCCGCCTGACGCGCGCGGCCTACAACACGCAGGTGTTCAGCAGCGAGGACATCGTGCCGCTGCGCCCGCTGGCCGGCGGCCTGTCGCTGCTGGGCCTGTCCGAGGGCCCGACGCTGGCGTTCAAGGACATGGCCATGCAGTTCCTGGGCCAGGTCTTCGAATACGTGCTGGGCAAGCGCGGCGCCACGCTGAACATCCTGGGCGCGACCTCCGGCGACACCGGTTCGGCGGCCGAGTACGCGCTGCGCGGCAAGCGCGGCGTGTCGGTGTTCATGCTGTCGCCGCACGGCCGCATGAGCGCCTTCCAGCGCGCGCAGATGTATTCGCTGCAGGACGAGAACATCCACAACATCGCCGTGCGCGGCGTGTTCGACCAGGCCCAGGACATCGTCAAGGCCCTGGCCGGCGACCTGGACTTCAAGACGCGCTACCGCCTGGGCGCCGTGAACTCCATCAACTGGGCGCGCATCGCCGCCCAGGTGGTGTACTACTTCCACGGCTGGCTGCGCGCCACGTCCAAGGCTGGCGACCAGGTCTCGTTCGCGGTGCCCTCGGGTAACTTCGGCAACATCCTGTCGGGCCACATCGCCCGCAGCATGGGGTTGCCGGTGCGCCGGCTGGTGCTGGCCACGAACGAGAACAACGTGCTGGAAGAGTTCTTCCGCACCGGCGTCTACCGTCCGCGTCCGGCCGAGCAGACCTACGCCACGTCCAGCCCGTCCATGGACATTTCGCGCGCATCCAACTTCGAGCGCTTCGTGTTCGATCTGGTGGGCCGCGACCCGGCCCGCGTGCAGGCGCTGTGGGCCGGCCTGGCGCGCGACGGCGCCTTCGACCTGTCGGCGCTCAAGCCCGAGTTCGAATCGCGCTACGGCTTCGTGTCGGGCGCCAGCACTCACGCCGACCGCCTGGCCACCATCCGTTCGGTGTACGACGAGTCCGGCGTGCTGGTCGATCCGCACACCGCCGACGGCGTCAAGGTCGCGCGCGAGTTCGTCGAGCCGGGCGTGCCCATGCTGGTGCTGGAAACCGCCTTGCCGGCCAAGTTCTCCGAGACCATCGAGGAAGCGCTGGGCCGTCCGGCCGTGCCGCCAGGCAATCTGGCGGATCTGGAATCGCTGCCGCAGCGCGTCGAGGTCATGGACTGCGACGCGGCCGCCGTGCGGCGCTACCTCGAGGCCCACGCCAAGATGTGATGCCGGATGCCGCCAGCCCTGTAATGGCTGCTTGCGGCATGTAAGTCCTTGAAAACCCCTCACGGGCGCGTCCCGCGAGGGGTTTTTTTCGGTGTTTCCCCTGGGAAAAGGCCGGGCGATGCGGCGGTCCCGGGGCGTCGAACGGATATTACGTTCGTATGCATTTTCGCCACATCCCGTCACCGGCTGAGCGTGTTCGGGACGGTAGAGTGAATGCTCTTGCCATTCTCGGAGAACACGCTCATGAAAATCAAGAATATGGCCCTGGCTCTGGCGATGACCGGATTCGCGGTGTTGGCCGGCTGCTCCACGCCCTCGGTGATCAATCAGCGAGACGGCAGCTCGACCGTGACGTCCGACAAGCCCGAATACGACAAGAAGTCGGGCACTTATGAGTATGAGAAGGACGGCCGCAAGGTACAGATCAACAAGGACGACGTGAAGTCGATCGAAGAAGTGAAGTAGGCAAGGGCGCGATTCGCGCCTCGATGGCCAGGCCTTGCCGAGCCGGCCTCGATGACGCAGCCCCAATGACCAAGCCCCGGCCAGGCCGGGGCTTAGTCATTTTCGCGTCGCGCCGCACGGGATGCATGGGCGAGGCGACGCGCGCGGACGGTCGTCAGGCGCTCAGCCCTGCGCCGCGTCCTCGGCGTGGTAGCGGCCGACGCGCTCGACTTCGTTCTTCGAGCCCAGGATCACGCTCACGCGCTGGTGCAGCTGGTCGGGCTGAATGTCGAGGATGCGCTGCGTGCCGTTGATCGACGCGCCGCCGGCCTGCTCGATCAGGAAGCTCATCGGGTTGGCCTCGTACATCAGGCGCAGCTTGCCAGCCTTGCCGGGCTCGCGCGCGTCCCAGGGATACATGAAGATGCCGCCACGGGTCAGGATGCGATGCACGTCGGCCACCATCGAGGCGATCCAGCGCATGTTGTAGTCCTTGCCCAGCGGACCGGTCTTGCCGGCCAGACAGTCGTCGATGTAGCGCTTGACCGGCGGGGCCCAGTGGCGCATGTTCGACATGTTGATCGCGAATTCCTTGGTGTCCTCGGGCACGCAGATGTCCTCGTGCGTCAGCACCCAGGAACCCATCTCGCGGTCCAGCGTGAAGCCGACCACGCCGTTGCCGATGGTCAGCACCAGCATGGTCTGCGGGCCGTAGACGGCGTAGCCGGCCGCGACCTGCTGTTTGCCGGGCTGCAGGAAGTCCGCTTCGGTCACCGGGGCGCCGGCCACGTGGTGCGGGGCGCGCAGCACCGAGAAGATGGTGCCGATCGACACGTTCACGTCGATGTTCGACGAGCCGTCCAGCGGATCGAACAGCAGCAGGTATTCGCCCTTGGGGTAGCGGTTCGGGATCGGATGGATGGTTTCCATCTCTTCCGAGGCCATGGCCGCGAGGTGGCCGCCCCATTCATTGGCTTCAAGCAGGATCTCGTTGGACAGCACGTCCAGTTTCTTCTGCACTTCGCCCTGGACGTTCTCGCTGTCCAGGCTGCCCAGCACGCCGCCGAGCGCGCCCTTGCTGACCGCGTGGCTGATGGCCTTGCAGGCGCGCGCCACCACTTCGATGAGCAGGCGCACCTCGGGCGCGAGGGCCTGGGCGGAGCGCTGCTGCTCCACCAGGTATTGGGTAAGGGTTTTGCGTTTCAAGAGGGTCTCCCTATGCTGCGAATTCCAAGGCTTTGGATACGATTTCCTGCACGTTGCGCGACAGGCCGTCCTGCGCGCGCACGCGTTGCAATGCTTCCTTCATGGGCGCGCGCAGCGCCGGCACGTAGCGCGACCAGTTGTCCAGCGCGCGCGCCAGGCGGGCGGCGATCTCCGGGTTGAGCGCGTCCAGCGCCAGCACCTGATCGGCCCAGAACGCGTAGCCCGAGCCGTCCGGGTGGTGCATGCCGCGGGCGTTGTTCAGGCAGAACTGGAACACCAGCGCGCGGGCGCGGTTCGGGTTGCGCAAGGTGAAGGCGGGATGCGCCATCAGCTCGCGCGCGTTCTGCACCGTGGTCGAGCGGGCCGTGGCCTGCAGCGCGAACCACTTGTCGATCACCAGCGGGTTGTCCCGCCACTTGTCGTAGAAGGCGGCCAGCGCCTGCTGCGGATAGTCGCCCTGGCCGTAGTTGATCAGCGCGGATAGCGCGGCCATGCTGTCGGTCATGTTGTCGGCCGACGCGTACTGCTGTTCGGCCAGGCGCTGGGCGTCCTGGTCGCCGGCGGCCATCAGGTGCGCCAGCGCCAGGTTCTTCAGCGCGCGCTTGCCGGCGGGTTCGGGCGCGGGACTGTATTCGCCCGGCGTCTGGTTGGCGTCGAAGGCGGCGCGGAATTCGGCGGCCAGCTGGCGGCCCAGTTCGGCGCGCAGGAAGTCGCGGGCCACCGACAGCGCCGGGGGATCGACGGCGGCCATGCGTTCGGCCAGCGTTTTTTCCGAGGGCAGGGCCAGCGCGCGGGCGCGGAACGCGGCGTCGATCGCGGGATCGGTCAGCAGCGCGCGCCAGGCGTCGATGAAGGCGGGGTCGGCATGCAGCGTGCGGCCGGCCTGGCGCGCCTCGGCCAGCGCCAGGATCTGGCGCGTGGCCAGTTCCTGGCCGGCTTCCCAGCGCGCGAAGGGGTTGGCGTCATGGGCCGAGAGCAGGGCCAGCTCGGCGTCGGTCCAGTCGTACTCGACGATCACCGGCGCGGAAAAGTCGCGCAGCAGCGACGGCACGGGCGGCTCGGCGATGCCGTCGAAGGTCCATTGCTGGCTTTGCGTGGTCAGCTCCAGCAGCGCGGTATCCGACACCTTGCCGTCGTGCTTGAGCGGCAGGGCGCGGCCCTGGGCGTCGAGCAGCCCGATAGCGAAGGGAATGTGGTACGGCGCCTTGACGTAGTCCGCGCCAGCCTTCTTTTCGACGCCGACGGGCGCGCATTCCTGGCTCAGCGTGACCGTGCAGCGTTGCGCGGCGGCGTCGTGTTCCAGCCTGACCGTCACGCGCGGCGTGCCGGCCTGACGGTACCAGCGGCGGAACACCGACAGGTCGCGGCCGGGATGCTGGCGCACGTAGACCGATTCCATGGCGGCGACGAAGTCGTCGCAGGTCACGGCCTGGCCGTCATGGCGGCGGAAGTACTCATCCATGCCGGCGCGAAAGCCCGCCTCGCCCAACAGCGTGTGCTGCATGCGGATGACCTCGGCGCCCTTTTCGTACACGGTGGCGGTGTAGAAGTTGCCGATCTCCTGGTAGCTTTCCGGGCGGATCGGGTGGGCCATGGGACCGGCGTCTTCGGGGAACTGGGCGGCGCGCAGCGCCACCACGTCGTCGATGCGCTTGACCGCGCGGGCGCTGGCGGCGGCGGCCTCGTCCATGCCCTGCGCCATCATGTCGGCGCTGAATTCCTGGTCGCGGAAGACGGTCAGGCCTTCCTTCAGGCTGAGCTGGAACCAGTCGCGGCAGGTGACGCGGTTGCCGGTCCAGTTATGGAAATACTCGTGGCCGATGACCGATTCGATGCCTTCATAGTTGGCGTCGGTGGCGGTCTGGGAGTCGGCCAGCACATAGGCCGCGTTGAAGATGTTCAGGCCCTTGTTCTCCATCGCCCCCATGTTGAAGTCGTGCACGGCCACGACCATGAAGCGGTCCAGGTCCAGCTCCAGTCCGAAGCGGGTCTCGTCCCAGCGCAGCGCGCGCACCAGCGAATCCAGGGCCCATTCGGTCTTGTCTTCCGAGCCGGGATCGCTGTAGACCTGCAGCAACACGTCGCGGCCGCTGGCGGTGCGCACGGTGGTTTCGCGGTGCGTGAGCTTGCCCGCGACCAGCGCGAACAGGTAGCAGGGCTTGGGGAAGGGGTCTTCCCATTCGACTTCGTTGCGGCCGTCGGCCAGCTGGCGCGAGGCCAGCAGGTTGCCGTTGGACAGCAGCACGGGGTAATCGGCCGTGGCCCGCAGCGTCACGCGGTAGCGCGACATCACGTCGGGGCGGTCGGCGAACCAGGTGATGCGGCGAAAGCCCTCGGCCTCGCACTGGGTGAAGAAGTTGCCGCCCGATACGTACAGGCCCATCAGCGTGGAGTTGGCGGCCGGCTTGCAGCGGCTGACGATCTCGACCGTGGCCGTTTCGGGCAGGCCGTACAGCGCCAGGCTGTGCTCGGCCAGATGATAGCGGTCGGCGGGCAGCGGGCTGCCATCCACGCCTACCGACACGAGTTCCAGCTCTTCTCCGTCCAGCACCAGGGCCGCGTCGGCGCTGGCGCCGGGCTTGCGCCGCACCTGCATCACGCAACGCACTTCGGTCGATTCGGGCGCCAGGTCGAAGCCCAGCGAGACTTCCGGAATATCGTAGGGGTAGGGCTGATAATCCTTGCGGTATACGGTTACGGGCGTGTCAGTGCGCATGGGATCCCAGTCCTTTGTGAACAAGCGCCTATTGTAGTGGCTGGGCATGCCCCAAGGGGCGGCGGCCGGCATGGGCTGCCTCGGCAAGGCCTGACTCCGCAAACTTTCGGCGTCTGCCATAGTCCAATGTCAGTATCATGGCGCCGTAGTGCGTAGAGGAGCTGCAAATGTCCGGGACATCGATTTTCAACATGGGCCGCCTGGCCGGCCTTTTCGCCGTGTCGGGGGCCATGCTCCTGAGCGGCTGCGCGGCCCCGACCGTGGCGGCGCGGGTGACCTCATTCCAGCAATGGCCCGCCGGCGTCGAGGGGCAGTCGTACCAGTTCGTGCCGGCCGACGCCTCGCAAACCAATAATCTCGAATACCAGTCGTTCCAGGACATGGTCCGAGCCGGTATCGGCGCCACCGGCCTGGTCGAGGCGCAAGCCGGCGCCAAACCGCGTTTCGATGTGTCATTCACATATGGCACGTCGCAGACCCAGGTCATGGTCCGCCGTCCGTATGATCCGGGTTTCTACGGCGGTTATGGCTACGGCCATGGCGGCTATTACGGTCCGCGTCCTTGGGGCGGCGGTTTCGGTTATTGGGGCCCGGATTGGGTGGACGTGCCCATGGTCGTGCAGCGCAACTCCCTGAGCCTGCAGATCCGGGACGTCCAGCGGGGCGGCGCCGAGGTCTATCGTTCAACCGCCTATGTGCTGAGCGAGGGCGACAATCTGCTGCGCACCATGCCATATCTGGTCCGCGCGATATTCGACAATTTCCCTGGCAATAACGGCGCTGAACGCGAGATTCAATTCCCGGTGCGATAAAGCGGGCATCGACAGTAAATACTGAAAATAAAAAATCGGCGCACCATCTTGGTGCGCCGATTTTTATTTCATACTAAAGAATAGGTTTTCTTATTCTTTGATGAGAAAACTCTCGCGTGCCGCGCCGGCGGCTTCTTCCGCGGCGAGCCAACGGGGGGCCTTGCCTCGACCGCTCCAGGTCTCCCCGGTTTGGGGATGACGGTACTTGGGCGCAACGGCGCGTTTGGCGGCGTTGGCGGGGCGGGCCGCGGCGCCGGTCTTGCGGCGGGCGGCTCCACGAGCGGGCTTCGCGCCAGCGCCATAGGCGGCGGCGATTTCTTCGGGGGTAATGTCGTACTCGCGCATCGACGTGATGATCGACGAAATCACCGGCTTGCGGCGCTTCGTTTGCAGGACTTCAGCCTTCTTTTGGAGCTTGTTGATTTCCTTCTCGATCTTTGCTTGCAGTGCTGCGTAGGTTTCTCGGGCCATGATTTATTCCTGATTATGGAACTGCTTTATTCGCCGGCGAAGACTTGTTATTTGTTATGCCCCGCATAATACCCAAATTACGTACACATTTCCCGGTTTTCAGACTGATTACTTTGTATCAAAAGCGTCCGGATGCCTTCAGCCGTGCGGGTTTCGGCTTGGAACAAGTATTGGGAATACCATTCTCAAATCTAGGACGAATTGAAAGACAGCGTACTTTGATTCAATCGGCGTGTCAATCGGCGGGCCGAGTCGTGGCAATGGCTCTTGTTTGTTTCATGTGATGCACAGATGTTGCGCGGTCCCGGTTTTGTAATCCCTTGATATGAATAGGGTTTTGGCGGGGGGCGTCATCCGTTCTTCTTTTGCCGCGTCAAGTATGTCCGGCGCACGGCTGTCTTGGCCGAGTGCTATTCGAGGACGCGCGCCGCATTTGAGCCAGGCATTTTCGCTTTGGGCAAAGCGAAAGGAAAAGGGTGCACGCCTGTTGATCGGTCTCTCGCATATGGCAACTTCATGAAAGCTTGTCAGACGACTTTGTAAATAAATTTATACATGTAAGAAGATTGCATGGCGTGCGCGCCGGCAAAATATCCGTCGCCGTCCGGTTCCGCGGCGGATAAATAAGCGCGCGCGGAATTGCCGCGCGGAATTGCTTAACTGGATAGGGAAATACGGGGCCAGCCCGGCGCTGTCGCGGGCTTTTCCGCCCATTTGCGCAATTGAATCGCCGTCCTTGTGGCAAGCATCGCGCATGCGCGACGCGAGGCGCGACTCGGCGTTACGATAGAGGCTTGAGCGCCATTGCGCAGACGCGCGCCGGCGCCCCGGAAGAACCCAGAGACACATGAAAATCACCGACCCCGCTATTGCTTCCCTGGCCACCGCCAAATCGCTGCTGCTCGACCCCTGGGGGCTGACCGAGGCGGATATGGCGCGCGCGCTGGGCGAGATCTTCACGCACAAGGTCGATTACGCCGACCTGTATTTCCAATACACCCGCAGCGAAGGCTGGAGCCTGGAAGAGGGCATCGTCAAGACCGGCAGTTTTTCCATCAGCCAGGGCGTGGGCGTGCGCGCCGTGAGCGGCGAGAAAACCGCCTTCGCCTATTCCGATTCGCTGTCGGCCGATGCGCTGCTGTCGTCGGCGCACGCGGTGCGCGGCATTGCCCGCCGTGGCGCCGGCAAGGTCAAGGTCGCGGCCCAGGTCGAAGCCGAACACGGCCGCAGCCTGTATGCCGATATCGATCCGGTCGCGACCCTCAGCGCTCCCGAAAAGGTCGCGCTGCTGGAACGCATCGAACGCATGGCGCGGGCGCGCGATCCCCATGTGATCCAGGTCATGGCCGGCCTGGGCGCCGAGTATGACGTGGTGCTGGTGGCGGGCAGCGACGGCCGCCTGGCCGCCGACGTGCGTCCGCTGGTGCGCCTGTCCCTGACCGTCATCGCCGAGCGCAACGGACGCCGCGAAATGGGCCATGCCGGCGGCGGCGGCCGCCTGGGCCTGGCCTATTTCACCGACGAGATGCTGCAAGGCTACGTGGAACGCGCCGTGCATGAGGCGCTGGTCAACCTGGAAGCGCGCCCGGCGCCGGCTGGCGAGATGACCGTGGTGCTGGGATCCGGCTGGCCCGGCATCCTGCTGCATGAGGCCGTGGGCCATGGCCTGGAAGGCGATTTCAACCGCAAGGGTTCCAGCGTGTTCTCGGGCCGCATTGGCGAGCGCGTCGCCTCCAAGGGCGTGACCGTGATCGACGACGGCACCATCCCCGACCGTCGCGGCTCGCTCAACATCGACGACGAGGGCAACGCCACCCAGCGCAATGTGCTGATCGAGGACGGCATCCTGCGCGGCTATATGCAGGACACGCTGAACGCGCGCCTGATGAAGACCGCCGCCACCGGCAACGGCCGCCGCGAGTCCTTCGCGCACCTGCCCATGCCGCGCATGACCAATACTTACATGCTGGCGGGCGAGACCCCGCCCGAGGAAATCGTGTCCTCGGTCAAGCGCGGCCTGTACGCGGTGAATTTCGGCGGCGGCCAGGTCGATATCACCAACGGCAAGTTCGTGTTCTCGGCCTCCGAGGCCTACATGATCGAGAACGGCAAGATCACCTATCCGGTCAAGGGCGCCACCCTGATCGGCAACGGTCCGGACGCCATGAACCGCGTCACGCTGATCGGCAACGACATGAAGCTGGACTCGGGCGTCGGCACCTGCGGCAAGGATGGCCAGAGCGTGCCGGTGGGCGTGGGCATGCCCACGGTCCGCATGGAAGGCCTGACGGTGGGCGGCACGGCCTGAGCCGGATCGGGCCGGCGGGGCAGGGCGCGCGCCTGGTCCCGCCGCGCGTTGCCGCGCCGCTTGATTGTCGTCATGGCGGGCGGTTCCGTCCCGATAAACCCGCGTGACGGTGAAAAAAAATTGTGCTAGAGTCGTTTCCCATGAAATTCGCGTCCCCCGCCTTTTACTTTTATTTTTATGGTTTTCTGAAGCCGCTGGCGGAGGAAGGGACGCGCTCAATCTGAAGTTTGGAAAGAATCCCCCGAAAAAGCCGCCAGCGAACTGGCGGCTTTTTTTGCGCCGCCAGGTCCGGAACCCCCCCTCGGGAATCGTCCCGTGGGGGACATCCAGAGGGAACCATCCCCTGGCGGGCAACCCAGGAGCAGTACCGTGTCACACAATACCGATGACCTTCGCATCCGAGAAATCAAGGAGCTGAATCCGCCGGCGCACGTCATGCGCGAATTCGCCTGCACCAAGGAGGCGTCCGACACCGTGTTCGCCGCCCGGCAGGCCATGCACCGCATCCTGCACGGCATGGACGACCGCATGATCGTCGTGATCGGCCCCTGCTCGATCCACGATACGCGCGCCGCCATCGAGTACGCCAAGCGCCTGAAGCCCGTGCGCGACCGCCTGAGCGCCGACCTGGAAATCGTCATGCGCGTGTACTTCGAGAAGCCGCGCACCACGGTGGGCTGGAAGGGGCTGATCAACGATCCCGAGCTGGACGGCAGCTTCGACATCAACAAGGGCGTGCGCGTGGCGCGCGAGCTGCTGCTGGACATCAACACGTTGGGCCTGCCGGCCGGCTGCGAATTCCTGGACATGATCACGCCGCAGTACATCGCCGACCTGGTGTCCTGGGGCGCCATTGGCGCTCGCACCACCGAAAGCCAGGTGCACCGCGAACTCGCTTCGGGACTGTCGTGTCCGGTCGGGTTCAAGAACGGCACGGACGGCAATGTGAAGATCGCCGTGGACGCGATCAAGGCCGCCTCGCAGCCGCATCATTTCCTGTCGGTGACCAAGGGCGGCCATTCCGCCATCGTCTCGACGGCCGGCAACGAGGACTGCCACGTGATTCTGCGCGGCGGCAAGACGCCCAACTACGACGCGGCCAGCGTCGACGCCGCCTGCCAGGACATGGCCAAGTCCGGCCTGGCCCAGCGCATCATGATCGACGCCAGCCACGCCAACAGCAGCAAGAAGCCCGAGAATCAGCCGCTGGTCGCGGAAGACGTGGCGCGCCAGATGGAAGCGGGCGACGCGCGCCTGGTCGGCATGATGATCGAAAGCCATCTGCTGGGCGGCCGTCAGGACATGGTGCCGGGCACGCCGCTGGTCTACGGCCAGAGCATCACCGACGGCTGCATCGATTGGGATGCGTCGGTGGCCGTGCTGGAACGCCTGG
>NZ_JBICCO010000010.1:0-111319 GCF_043119405.1 Achromobacter sp. 413638 | reverse complement strand
CCCCCCCCCCCCCCCCCCCCCCCCCCCCCCCCCCCGGGACTCAGGAGCCCATCGCGGGATCGGACGAGCCGTGCCTGCCGGTTTCCACCCGGCCGGCGAAGCGGCGCAGATAGGCCGGATCTTCGTTCAGCGTGACGCTGAAGTCGTACCAGGCGTTGCTGTTGGCCAGCGGCCAGGCCTGTTCCACCTGCCCGCCCGCCGGCACGGTCAGCGTCCAGCGCTCGTGGTTCACGTAGTAGGCGTTGGGCGTGACCACGAAGGTGCACGGCGCGACGCCATTGTTCATGAACTTGGCGTAGACATCGCCGTTGGCGATGTCGTAGCAGACGCGGATTTCGGCATCCAGCTGCGCCGTGCGCGCCAGGGCCAGGTCGCCGGCGAAATGCCGCAGGAAACCGTTGTGGCCCATCACCCACAGATCGTACTTGCCGCCGTCGGCGGCGGCATCCCAGCGGCCCTCGAGCTGCTTGCCGGGTTCCACCGTATAGCGGCGCGGGATGCGGTCCAGATGCAGCTTGTCATAGACATGGAACACCGAGGCCGGCACCGACATCTTGGGAAAGTCCGCCGTGTTGGCGAACACCAGGCCCACGGCGGAAGCACCCGCTTGCGCGCGGCAGCTGACGTGCTGCTCGTAGGGCAAGGCGCGCGAGTAGCGCACGCCGGTGCGCTGCTGCGGCTTGGCCTGCACGCTGGGATCGGGCACCGTGACCTGCGGCAGGGCCTGCTGGTCCGTGCGCAACTGATCGGCGCCGGCGCGCGTCAGCAGCTTCAGGTCCGGCAGCGTTTCATTGTTGGGCGTGACGAAGTTGAAGGCCGAGGTCAGGTCGCCCAGCACCGCGCGGCGCCACGGGCTGATGTTCTCTTCCTTGATCTTGAAGCGCGCCTCCAGGAAGCGCAGCACCGAGGTGTGGTCGAAGGACTGCGAGTTGACCCAGCCGCCGCGGCTCCAGGGCGAGACCACATACATCGGCACGCGTGGGCCCGGGCCATAGACGCGGTGATCGGCCGGGTCCTGCTGCGAGGGCCGGGTGTGACGATCCAGATCGGTATTGACCGTCGACGCGCCGGCCAGCGCGCCGCTGACGGCGCCGGCGGGCAGCGTGCCGTCGGCGGTATCGAGCGAGGGCGCGGCGGGCGGCGGCACATGGTCGAAATAGCCGTCGTTCTCGTCGAAGTTGATCAACAGCACCGTCTTGCTCCAGACGTCCGGATTCGCGGTCAGCGCGTCCAGCGTCTCCTGGATGTACCAGGCGCCCTGCACCGGGCTCGACGGGCCGGGGTGCTCGGAGTAGTTGGCCGGCGCCACGATCCAGGACACCTGCGGCAGCGTGCCGTTGAGCGCATCGTCGCGCAGCGCCTTCAGGAAGCCGCCGTCCGGCATGGTGTTGGCCACGCCCTTGTACAGCGGATTGGCCGCGTCCACCGACGGCGACCACGGGGCGTTGGGATTGTTGCCCGCCAGTTCGTTGGCGCGGCGGAACTGCTTGAAGCCGGCCAGCGGGTTGTCGGTGAAGTTGTCCGGCAGGTTCTGGTAGACCTTCCAGGTCACGCCGTTTTCCTGCAGGCGCTCGGGATAGGTCTTCCAGCTCCAGCCGGTGCTGGACGCGCCCATGCTGTCCCACTGGTTGCGGGTCGACGGGCCGTTGCTCATCGCCAGCGGGTCATTGGTGCCGGTCCAGTGGAACAGGCGGTTGGTATTGGTGCCGCCATGCGTGGAACAGTGATAGGCATCGCACAGCGTGAAGGCTTCGGCCAGCGCGTACTGGAACTCCACCTCCTGCTGCTCGTAGTAGCCCATCGACTGGTTCTGCTTGTAGCGCGGCCATTGGTACATGCGGCCGCCGTCCCAGGCCTGCTGCGCGTCCATGTAGTCGTGCGGCGTGCCGGATACGCGCTGGGCATTGCCCTGCTTGCTGTCCAGGTGGTACGGCATGACCACGCGGGTGCCATTGTGCTGTTCCCAGACGCTGCGGTTCTGCGGCAGCGGGATGGTGATGCGGTCGCCGAAGCCGCGCACGCCCTTGTAGGTGCCGAAGTACATGTCGAATGAGCGGTTCTCCTGCATCAGGATGACCACGTGCTCGACGTCGTTGATGGTGCCGGTGCGGTTGTTCGCCGGAATCGCCAGCGCGCGCCGGATGGCCGGCGGGAACATCGACATGGCGGTCAGGCCCGCGGTCGAGGCGGCGGCGTTGCGCAGGAAGCGGCGCTTGCCGGCATGGACCAGGTCTTTATCGGACTTCACGGATTTCTTTCCTTTCGCGGTATTGGGCTGGGCGCGGCTCAGGGCGCGCAACGCAGTTCGGGCTTGGCCGGCGGCTGCGGCGTCACGGGCGGGTTGCCCGGATCGGCCTTGTCGTCGTCCTTGTCGCTGCCGCAGGCGGCCAGCGACACGCTCAGCGTCAGCGCCGCGCCCAGGCGCAGGGCGTAGCGCAGGATCAGAGGGAGGTTCATGCTTTCTTTATCCTTGGAACATCAGGGGAACAGTTCGAACATCGACTTGCCGGACAGCGCCAGCGACTTGACCTCATCCTCGGTCAGCGCGCGCGACCAGAAGGCCAGGTCGTCGAAATACATGGTGTAGGGGCCCTTGGTGCCGGCGCAGCACACGCCGTACTTGCCGGTGCCGTCCTCGTTCAGCCCCAGGAAGGGACCGTAGCTGCCGGCGATCTGCGCGAAGTTGACCGCGCCCGTGGCGACCGAGCGCTTGGAAAAGCCCAGCTCGCTGTCATACACATAGGCGGTCATGGTCTTGGCCGGCTTATCGATCACCATGGCGATATAGACGGGCTTGTTCGGCGTGAACTTCATGCCGGGACTCTGGACGTCCACGCGTGAGCCGCCGCCGGCCAGGTTGAAGCGCAGCTCCGGACCGGACCACTGGGCGATGGTGATGCCGGGGTTGCCGCCGGAGTTGTAGTCCTTGTTGCCCAGGATCGAGCGGTCGTTGGCGGTGCCATCGGACTGGTACCAGAAACCGATGGTGAAGACCTGCGTGGAGGTCAGCAGCCCGGCCGGGTATTGCCACTTGAACGCGCCCACGGGATCGCCGCTGCGCTCGTTCTGGAAGGTCTTGCCGAACACGCCCGGGCTCTTGAAGACCGGCGCCTGCACGCCGTCGAACGGCACGATGGAGCCGCCGCCAACCGCCTTGTCGGCGAGATCGCCCTCGAACGGGAAGTACATGGTCAGGCCGGTGCGCAGCGAGGCCAGCAGCTGCGGCGGCTTGACGTACACCACCGTGGCGCGCAGCGCGCTGGTCACGCCGCCCAGGGTGATGCCGTAATTGAGCACATGCGTGCCTTCCTCGGTGAAGGTGAAGCCGCTGTCCTCGTACTGCGTCGCCGTCGCGGGCAGCGTCGCGATCTTGGCGCCGTCGCGGGTGATCGTGATTTCGCCAGAGGCATCGCCCAGGCGCACCCAGCTCAGCGCCACGCGCTTGTTGTCCATGGACGTGCGCACCGATGTGCGACGCACCGAAGCGGCGCCCGACAGGGTCGAACCCGCCAGGTCGTTCTTGTCGGCGGCGGGCAAGGCGCCCAGGTAGCCCAGCACCGTGGGCGCGACATCCGCCGCGCTCGGCAGGTCGTACCAGCCCGAGTCCCAGCGACCGTCATAGGAGGCATCGTCGGCGCGGCCGCCCAGCATGGCGATGTTCATCGCCAGCGGCACGGTCTTGTTCTGCGACACCGGCGTGCTGTCGACGGCGCCCGGCCGGCCCGAGCCGCCCAGGCCATAGGCGCTGGTGGCGACCAGCAGCCAGTTTTCCTTCGGGTTCTGCGCGCGGCGCTCGGCGATCTGCTTGAGCAGCGCCGCCACGGCCGCGTCGGTCTTGCGCAACTCGGCGTCGTAGCCTGCGCCGAAGCCGGACTCGGCCGCCACGCGCGCCGGCCCGCCGAACTGAGCCACGACCACGTCATAGCCTTCATTGATGCGGTCGCGCGCCTGCGAGACGACACAGTCGTCGGCGCCGGCGCAGTCGCTCAGGCTCAGCAGGTTGCCGGCCTTGCCGTCGGCGGCGAACAGGCCCGCCACGTCCGTCGAATTGAACGCCGCCGCGCTGCGCAGCGCCGGCTTGGCCTGCTTCAGGCGCGCGAACAGCGTCGCGCTCTTGATGACCTGGCCCGCCGTGTCGGCGCGCACGCCATGCTGGTCGGCCCATTGGCCAGTCAGCAGCGTGGCCCAACCCGGCGCCGGCAGCGTGGGCTGCTGCGTCGGCGCGCCGTTCACGCCGCCGGTCCAGGCGCGCGACAGCGTCAGCTGGGCCAGGCCCGGCAGCGACTTGTCGGCCACGCCGCGATGCCAGGCGTCATAGGTCGCGCCATCGACGCCGACGAACAGCACCTTGGTGGCCGCGACCGGATCGGGCTTGGTCGGCGGCGGCGCGACGGGCGCGGCCTCGTCATCGCCATTGTCTCCGCCGCAGGCGGCAAGCGATCCCAGCATCGCTAACGCGACGCTCCATCGCTTCCAGTTCTTCAATTGCATGGTTCTTTCCCTTGTGACAGCACACTGATGTGATGGCCGACATGGTGCGGCCCCAAGGTGAAAGGTCAGTTAAGGGTAAGGAAGATTCGCTGATCGACGGATCAGGATTTTTTGCTTCAAGCCTCGAAGATCCCAAGCGCGCCGCTGTCGTTCACGGCCAGGACGCGGGCCTGTCATCAAGACCCGCTATAGTCGCGCGCATCGCCACACGCTCGCGCCTTGCCGCGCCGCACCCGCCATGCTGTCCTTGCGCCCCGCCCTGCCCTCCGCTCCTTCCCTGCTGCGCGTGCTCGCCATGCTGGCCGCCGCCGGCGGCATCGGCCTGTGGGGCGCGACGCTGTTCGCGCCGCGTCCCGCCGCCATGCCGCCCGCGCTGGCCCCCGCCGCGCCACGCGCGCCTGACAATGGCCCGGTGGCGCTGTGGTTCGGCAAGGACGAGGCGCTGCGCACGCAGATCAGCGTGCTGGGCGTGATCGCCGGCAATGACGGCGCGGCCGTGCTCAGCGTGGACGGCGGCCCGCCGTCGGCCTGGCGGCTGGGCGACGAGATCGCGCCCGGCATCGCGCTGCGCGGCATCGAGGCCGGCGCCGTGATCGTCGAGCAAGGCGGGCGCAGCAGCCGCCTGCCCGCGCCCCTCATGCCGCCGGCGCCCGCCGCGATCACGCCGGCGCGCTGACCACATATTGCTGTCATATTTCATGTCCACAATTCCCGTCTTCGAATTCAGACCGGAGTTGTAAAGTGCGTCAGTCAGCGCGCGGGCTAGCCCGCCAGCGGGGGTTCACCCTGATCGAGATCATGGTGGTCATCGTCATCATGGGCATCCTGGCGGCCCTGATCGTGCCCCGCGTGCTGGACCGGCCCGACCAGGCCCGGCAGGTCGCCGCGCGCCAGGACATCGCCGGCATCATGCAGGCGCTCAAGCTCTACCGGCTCGACAACGGCCGCTATCCGACCACGACCCAGGGCCTGCGCGCGCTGGTCGAGAAACCCGAGGGCGCGGCCAACTGGCGCGGCTATCTGGACAAGCTGCCCAACGATCCCTGGGGCCATCCCTATCAATACCTGAGCCCCGGCGTGAAGGGCGACATCGACGTGTTCTCGTTCGGCGCCGACAACAAGCCGGGCGGAGAAGGCGGCGATGCCGACATCGGCTCCTGGGAACTCTGAGCGCGGCTTCACGCTCGTCGAGGTGCTGGTCGCGCTGGTGATCGTCGCCATCGCCGCCAGCCTGGTCAGCCTGTCCGTGGGCCGGGGCGACAACCGGCTGCGCGCCGATGCCCAGCGCCTGGCCGACGCCTTCGCGGTGGCCCAGGGCGAGGCCCGCAGCGACGGCCGCCCCATCCGCTGGCTGGCCGACGCTCAGGGCTGGTCCTTCGAGCGGCCCGGCCGCGCCGACGAGCCGGCCGCGTCCACGCATGCCGCCGCGCCCGCCGACAGACTGGAACGCGATCCGATCCTGCGCCCGGCGCGCTGGAGCGCCGGGTCCGTGGATCTCCGGCTCGATCCGTCCCGGCCGCTGGTCTTCAACACCGAGTGGGTCGCCGATCCGCTCGTCCTGCATCTGCGCGCGGGCGAAGCCAGCGTGACGCTGCTGCGCGACGCCGCCGGCCGCTATGAAGTCCGCTGACGATGCCGCACGCTGACATGCGCCGCGCGCGTCAGACGGGCCGCACGCGCCTGCGCCGCCAGCGCGGCCTGACCCTGATCGAGGTGCTGGTGGCGCTGGCCATCATCGCGGTCGCGCTGGCCGCCGCGCTGCGCGCCACCGGCCTGATGGCGGCCAACAACCGCGCCCTGCAGGACAAGGCGCTGGCCCTGATCGCCGCGCAGAACGCGCTGGTGCTGCTGCGGCTGGAACAGACCCTGCCCGCGGCCGGCTCGCGCACCCAACCCTGTCCGCAAGGCGGACTGCGGCTGGAGTGCGAGCTGGTCTTCACCAATTCCATGAACCGCAGCTTCCGCCAGGTCTCCGTGCGCGTGCGCGACGCGGATGCGCCGCGCGGCGGCGCGCTGGCGCAGCTGGACGGGCTGCTGTCGAGCCTGCGATGAGAGCGCCCCCCGCCCGCCGCGCCCAGCGCGGCTTCACGCTGATCGAAGTGCTGGTCGCGCTGGCGCTGATGGCGCTGGTCAGCCTGATCTCATGGCGTGGCCTGGCCAGCGTCTCCAGCGCGCGCGACTGGATCGAATCGCAGGCCGAGGATACCGACGCCATCGTGCGCAGCCTGGGCCAGCTGGGCCGCGACGTGGAGCTGTCCTACGACGGCCCGGTGTTCGATCCGGTTGGCGGCGACGCGGTCGCGCTGTCAGCCGGCGTGCGCCTGCTGCGCCCGCCCAGCGGCGGCGTCGTGCTGGAGATCCTGCGCCCGCATCCGGACAGCCCCGGCCTGTGGCAGCGCGTGCACTGGCGCGTGCGTCCCGACGGCCTGTGGCGCGCCAGCGGCGCCGCGTCCGCGCGCGGCCCGCTGCCGCCGGTCGGCGACGGCGCGCTGCTGCTGCCCGGCGCCAGCAGCATGACGCTGCGCGTCTGGATTCCCGGCACCGGCTGGGCCGAGGCCGCCCGCGCCGCGTCGGCCACCGCCGCGACCGGCCTCGAAGTCACCGTGCAGCGCGGCGACGCGCAGGCCCCGCAACGCTATTCGCGCGTGATGGAGCTGCCATGATCCGCCCCATCCCCGCCCCGCCCCGGCGCGATCAGCGCGGCGCCGCCGTGATCAGCGCGCTCATCATCGTCGCCATCGTGGCGGCGCTGACCACCAGTCTGTTCCAGCGCCAGACCGCCAGCGTGCGCCGGCTGGAGAACGAGCAGTCGCGCCTGCAGGCCCGCATGCTGCTGGCCGGCGGCATCGACTGGGCGCGGCTGGTGGTGCGCGACCACGGCAAGCGCGAGGCGGTCACGCGCAAGGACCAGATCTGGGCCACCCCCATCCTGGACACGCGCATCGAGCGTCCCGGCGACGAGCGCGTGGCCGTGTTCTCCGGCGGGCTGGAGGACGAACAGGGCAAGTACAACCTGTACAACCTGGCGCGCGCCGGCGTGCCGCAGCCGGCCGAGGAACAGGTGCTGCTGCGACTGCTGGGCCTGCTGCGCCTGCCGGACACGCTGGCGCCGCGCATCATCGACGTCGTGGCCATGGGCCAGCCGCTGGCGCAGCCCGCCGAAGCCCCCGCCGCCGCCGCGCAGCCGCCCGCCCGCGCGCCGCTGCCGCGCGGCGTGCAGGAACTGGGCGCCGCGCTCGGCCTGGACCCCGCCGTGCGCGACGAACTGCAACGCACCATGACGCTGCTGCCCGCGAACACGCAGGTCAACGTCAACACCGCCCCGCCCGAAGTCATCGCCGCGCTGGCGCCCGGCCTGTCGATCAGCCAGGCCCGCGCCATCGCCGGCGAGCGCGACCGGGGCAACGCCTTCAACAACAGCGGCGACTTCGCCAACCGCCTGGCGGGCGCCGGCTTCAAGGGCACGCCACCCGCCGTCGTCACCGCCAGCGGCTGGTTCATGGCGCGCGGCGTGGTGGTCTACGAACGCGCCCGCCTCACAGCGCAGGCGCTGCTGCGCGCCACGCCCGGCGCCGCGCCCGCGACCGTCTGGATGAGAGAAGACAATTGAAGAACACCCTACGCATCGCCCTTCCCCCCTTGGCGACGCTGGACGCGGACACACCGCTGCCCTATGCCTGGTTCGACCGGCGCGGCCGTTACGCGCGGCAGGGCGAGCTGGCGCTGCGCGCGCTCGGCCAGGCCTATGCGCAGCCGGCCTGCGAGGCGGTGCTGCATCCCGAGGACGTGATCGCGTCCTCGCTGCAGATCCCCGCCCTGCCCAAGGCGCGCCAGGCCGCCGCCGTGCGCAGCGTGCTGGAACCCATGATCCTGGGCGACATGGACGACCTGGCCATCGGCCACGGCCCGCGCGCGGCCGATGGCAGCGTGGCGCTGGCCTGGACGCCGCGCGAACCGCTGCGGCGCGCCTGGGCGCTGCTGGGCGAACATGGGCTGCGCGTGCGCGCGCTGATCGCGCCGCAGACGCTGGAACCCGTGACCGACGCGCCGCTGCGCGAACCCGGCGATCCGCGCTGGCAGGCGGCCGCGCCATCCTGGTCGCTGGCCACGCCGCAATGGGCGCCGACCCGCGTCTCGCGCTGGCGTCCGGTGTGGCGCTGGACCGTGATCGCCTGCGCGATCTGGCTGGGCGGCCTGAACCTGTATGCCGCGCAGTTGCGCGGCGAAGCCCGCTCATTGCAGACACAGATGCGCGAACAAGTGCAGAAGGCCTACCCCAGGCTGCCCGTGGTGCTGGATGCCGCGCGCCAGGCGCGCCAGGAGCTGGACGCGCTGCTCGCCAGACAGGGTTCGTCGTCGGCCGGCGACTTCCTGCCGCTGGCGCGCGCCACGGCCCAGGCCATGCCGTTCGCCGCCGACCGCGTCGCGCGCCTGTCCTACGCCGACCACGCCCTCACGCTGACCCTGGCCGATGCCGGCGAGCAGGCGCAGCGCGTGGCCGAAACGCCCGCGCTGGTGCAACAAGCCGCCGCGCTGGGCCTGAAACTCGAACGCGGCGACAAGGACGCCACCTGGCGCATCACGCCCGCCCAACCATGAACCTGATCGACAAACTCCACGCGTCCTGGCGCGCCAGCCAGCAACGCTACGCCCCCGCCGTCCACCGCGCCCGCCAAGGCTGGCAGGCGCTGGCGCCGCGCGAACGCCGGCTGGTCCAGTGCGCCGGCGCCGTGCTGGGCGCCGCGCTGGTCTGGACGCTGCTGATCGAGCCGCCGTTGAAGACGCTGAATCAATACCGCGACGACCTGCCGAAGCTGCGCGCCCAGGCCGCGCAGGTGGCCGACCTGACCGCCCAGGCCGACCTGCTGCGCCGCCGCGCCCCCGCCGCCTCCAGCGCCATGCCCGCCGCCGAGGAGCTGGCCGCCAGCCTGGCCCGCGCGGGCCTGTCGGCCGAGCAATGGAAGCTGGAGCCGGCCGAAGGCAAATCCCCCGCGCTGGTCCTGATCGTGCGTCAGGCGCCGTCGTCGGTGCTGATGAACTGGCTCGACGGCGCCAGCCGCGACTGGGGCCTGACGGTGGCTGGCGCGGAACTGGAGCGCGCCGCCAATCCCCATGGCCGTCCGCTGCCGGGCCTGGTCAACGGCCGCGTCACGCTCGCGCCCGCCGCCGGACAGGCGTCCTGATGGCCTTGCCCCGCCCGTCCCGGCGCGGCCTCCTCCTGGCCCTGGCCTGTTCCGTCGCCGCGCTGCTGGCGGCGCTGTCCGCTCTGCCCGCCCGCTGGCTGCTGCTGGCCGCGCCGCAAGGCGGCATCGTCAGCGTGGCCGACGCCAGCGGCACCGTCTGGAACGGCAGCGCCTGGATCGCGCTGGGCCCGCCCGGCGCGCGCCGCGTGCTGCCGCAGGCCCTGCAATGGCAATGGCATTGGCGCACGCTGGAAATGGAACTGCGCCATCCCTGGCTGCAAGGCCCGCTGCGGCTGAGCCCCGGCTGGACCGGCGCCACGCTGTCGGCGCAATCACTGCGCGCGCCGGCCGCCGCGCTGTCGGCGCTGGGCTCGCCCTGGAACACGCTGGCGCCGCAAGGCACGCTGGAACTCAAGTGGCAGACGCTGCCGCTGGGCGGCCGCCTGCCCGCTGGGCCATTGGCCGAACTGCGCTGGCGCGACGCCGCCACCGCGCTGGCGCCGGTCAATCCGGTGGGCAGCTACGTGTTGCGCCTGCAGGGCGATGGCAAGTCCGGCGGCGCGCTGGCCTTGAGCACGGAAAGCGGCTTGCTGGACGTCAGCGGCCAGGGCAGCCTGAGCCCGCGCGGCGCGAAGTTCCAGGGGCGCGCGACCTATGCCCCCAAGGCGGACGTGGCCGAACGCGCGGCGCTGGACGGCCTGCTGTCCGCGCTGGGACGACGGTCGGAGGATGTGGTGACGTTCGGGACGGGCGGCTGAGCAGCGCGGCCGGATAGCCGGTCTCGGCCCGGCATCATGAAGTACAACATGAGCGCGACATCGAACCTACCGAGATTGCTCATGGCTCATGGCGCCGCGCATGTCCGCGCGCCACCACTCGTCCCTGAACCTGCCCTTCAGCCACGCGACCAGCTCCTGCACCTTGGCCGGCACCATGCGCGGCGACGGATACACCGCGTGGATCTCCTGCCCCGGCAGACGCCAGTCCTCCAGCAGCGGCAAGATGGCGCCCAGGCGCAGGTCTTCGTCGGCCACATAGCGCGGCAGCACGGCGATGCCGAAGCCGTCGCGGGCGGCATCCAGCAACACGGACAGGTTGTTCGAGCGCAGCCGTTCCTTCACCGGAATGGCCAGGGTCTGCGCGCCGCTGCCGGCGAAATGCCAGATGGCGTCGCCCTGCGCGGTGCTGTAGACCAGCGCCGCGTGATCGGCCAGCGCTTCGGGCCGGACGGGCGCGCCGCGCCGTTCCAGGTAGGCGGCCGACGCGACCACGACCCAGGGACTGTTGCCCAGGTAGGTCGCGCCCAGCGAGGAATCGGCCAGCCGGCCCATGCGCACCGCCACGTCCACGCCCTGCTCGACCAGGTTGACGTAGCGGTCGTCGAAGCTCAGGTCCACCGTCAGCAGCGCATGGTCGCGCATGAAGTCCAGCACCATCGGCGCCAGCACGCGGCGACCGAAGGCGACCGAGGTGCTGATGCGCAGCGTCCCCTGCACCTGCGACTGCGTCAGCGCGGCCACGGAGCGGGCTTCCTCGTCGTGGTGCACGATGAGCTTGCATTTCTCGTAGTAGCGGATGCCGACATCGGTGGGCGACACGCCATGCGTGGACCGATGCAGCAGGCGCGCTCCGAGTTCCTGCTCCATGCGGGCGACCTGCTTGGTCGCCGCGGGCTGGCCGATGCCCAGCTCGAGCGCGGCGCGGCTGAAGGAGCCCAGGTCCACCACCCTGGTGAACAGGCGTAGCGCTTTGATCCGATCCATGTCGCGATTAGAGTCCGAGTCGCCTTCGATCCGGTATTCCACCATGGAATATGCGTCATTCGCCATACCCGTCTTCCGTCGCCGGGCCCGACTTGGGACCATCTGTCCCACCCCTAGTCGGCACCGCAGGAGATGCGCATGGCCAAGATGAGGGCGGCAATGGCCGCCGTGCTGGTTCTCGAGAAGGAAAACGTCACGCAGGCGTTCGGCGTGCCGGGCGCCGCCATCAACCCGTTCTACGCGGCCTTGCGCGAGCGGCAGAGCATCGCCCACGTGCTGGCGCGCCACGTCGAGGGCGCCTCGCACATGGCCGAGGGCTATACCCGCGCCCAGGCCGGCAATATCGGCGTGTGCATCGGCACCTCGGGGCCGGCCGGCACCGACATGATCACGGGGCTGTACTCGGCCAGCGCCGACAGCATCCCCATCCTGTGCATCACCGGCCAGGCGCCGCGCGCCCGCCTGTACAAGGAGGACTTCCAGGCGGTGGACATCGAGTCCATCGCCAAGCCGGTGACCAAGTGGACGGTCACCGTGCGCGAGCCGGCGCTGGTGCCGCGCGTACTGCAGCAGGCCTTTCACCTGATGCGCTCGGGCCGCCCCGGCCCGGTGCTGGTGGACCTGCCCTTCGACGTGCAGATGGCCGAGATCGATTTCGATATCGACACCTACGAACCCTTGCCGGTGTACCAGCCCCGCGCCACGCGCAAGCAGGTCGAGAAGGCGCTGGACATGCTGGCCGCGTCCGACCGCCCCCTGATCGTGGCCGGCGGCGGCGTCATCAACGCCGACGCGTCCGCGCTGCTGGTGGAGCTGGCCGAGCTGACCGGCGTGCCGGTCATCCCCACGCTGATGGGCTGGGGCGCGATACCCGACGACCATCCGCTGATGGCCGGCATGTGCGGCCTGCAGACCAGCCACCGCTACGGCAACGCCACGCTGCTGGCCAGCGATTTCGTGCTGGGCCTGGGCAACCGCTGGGCCAACCGCCACACCGGCTCCGTCGAGACCTATGTGCGCGGCAGGAAGTTCGTGCACGTGGACATCGAACCCACGCAGATCGGGCGCGTCTTCAACCCGGACCTGGGCATCGTGTCGGACGCCGGGGCGGCGCTGGCGCTGTTCATCGAAGTGGCGCGCGAGCGCAAGGCCGCCGGCCGGCTGCGCGACTACACGGACTGGGCGGCGCGCTGCGCCGAGCGCAAGCGGCTGATGCTGCGCCGGACGGATTTCGACAACGTGCCGATCAAGCCGCAGCGCGTCTACGAGGAAATGAACGCGGCGTTCGGCCGCGACACGATCTATGTGTCCACCATCGGCCTGTCGCAGATCGCCGGCGCGCAGTTCCTGCACGTCTACGGCCCGCGCCGCTGGATCAACTGCGGCCAGGCCGGTCCGCTGGGCTGGACCGTGCCGGCCGCGCTGGGCGTGGTCGCGGCCGATCCGTCGCGGATGGTGGTGGGCCTGTCCGGCGACTATGACTTCCAGTTCATGATCGAAGAGCTGGCGGTGGGCGCGCAGTTCAACCTGCCCTACGTGCAGGTGCTGGTGAACAACAGCTACCTGGGCCTGATCCGCCAGGCGCAGCGCGGCTTCGACATGGACTACTGCGTGCAGCTGGCCTTCGAGAACCAGAACGTATCGGACCCCGCGCTGCAGGGCTACGGCGTGGACCACGTGCAGGTGATCCAGGGCCTGGGCTGCAAGGCGATCCGCGTCACCGACCCGGGCAAGCTGCGGGCCTCGCTGCTGGAGGCGCAGGCGCTGGCGCGCAAGCACCGCGTGCCGGTGGTGGTGGAAGTGATCCTGGAACGAGTCACCAATATCGCCATGGGCACCGAGATCGACAACATCGTCGAGTTCGAGGACATCGATTGCCGCCATCCGGAAGGCGCCAAGGGCCTGGCCGAGGCCGGCCTGCTGGCCTAGCGCCGTCCGGTCGCGGCCGGCCCCCAAGGACGGCCGCATTCCGTTTCCCGCCATCTTGCTTCAGTGAGAGTTCCATGCCCCGCTATGCCGCGAACCTGACCATGCTGTACACCGAAGTCCCCTTCCTGGACCGCTACGCCCTCGCCGCCGAGGACGGCTTCGAGGCCGTCGAGTTCCTGTTTCCCTACGCCTGGCCCGCCTCGGAGATCCGCCGCCGCCTCGACGACTACGGTCTTGAGCTGGTCCTGCACAACCTGCCGGCCGGCGACTGGGACGCCGGCGAGCGCGGCATCGCCTGCCACCCGGACCGGGTCGAGGAATTCCGCGCCGGCGTCGACCGCGCCATCGAGTACGCCCAGGCGCTGGGCGTGAAGCAGCTGAACTGCCTGGCCGGCAAGGCGCCCGCCGGCGTCGAGGATGCGCGCCTGCGCGCCACCTTCATCGACAACCTGCGCCATGCCGCCAGCGCCCTGAAGCAGGCGGGCCTGAACCTGCTGATCGAGCCGATCAACACGCTGGACATTCCCGGCTTCTACCTGAACCGCACGGCCCAGGCCGCCGCCATCCTGGCCGAGACCGGCGCGGACAACGCCTTCCTGCAGTACGACATCTATCACGCGCAGCGCATGGAGGGCGAGCTGGCGGCCACGCTGCGCCAGTACTTCCCGCTGATCCGCCACGTGCAGCTGGCCGACAACCCGGGCCGCAACGAACCCGGCACCGGCGAGATCAACTATCCCTATCTGCTCGCCCTGCTGGACCGGCTCGGCTACGCCGGCTGGGTCGGCTGCGAATACAAGCCCGCCACCACCACGGCCGCCGGCCTGGGCTGGCGGCAAGCGCTGGCGCGGTGACGCCCGTCCGGCTCCACCTTCACAACAACACGCGTTTTCCCTTCCGCAGGAGACAAGCAATGACTGCATCGCCGCTCAAGATCGGTTTCGTCGGCCTGGGCATCATGGGCGCGCCCATGGCCGGGCACCTGGCCCGCGCCGGCCACCCGCTCTACGTGCACACGCTGGGCAAGTTGCCCGGCGAGATCGCCGAGACCACCGCCGTGCCCTGCCTGAACGGGCGCGACGTGGCCGAGCGCTCGGACATCGTCTTCATCATGGTGCCGGACACGCCCGACGTGGAGTCCGCGCTGTTCGCGCAGCACGGCATCGCCGCCGGCCTGACCGAGGGCAAGACCGTGGTCGACATGAGCTCGATCTCGCCGATCGCCACCAAGCGCTTTGCCGAGAAGATCCGCGCGCTGGGCTGCGACTACCTGGACGCGCCGGTCTCCGGCGGCGAGGTCGGCGCCCGCAACGCCACGCTGTCCATCATGGCCGGCGGCGACGAGGCGGTCTTCGCGCGCGTGAAACCGCTGTTCGAGCTGATGGGCAAGAACATCACCTTGGTGGGCGGCAACGGCGACGGCCAGACCGCCAAGGTGGCCAACCAGATCATCGTGGCCCTGAACATCCAGGCGGTGGCCGAGGCGCTGCTGTTCGCGGCGCGCGCCGGCGCCGACCCGGCGCGCGTGCGCCAGGCGCTGATGGGCGGTTTCGCGTCCAGCAAGATCCTGGAAGTGCACGGCGAGCGCATGATCAAGCGCAGCTTCGACCCGGGCTTTCGCATCGAGCTGCACCAGAAGGACCTGAACCTGGCGCTGTCCAGCGCCCGCGCGCTGGGCGTGTCGCTGCCCAACACCGCCACGGCCCAGGAAATGTTCAACGCCTGCGCCGCGCACGGCGGCAAGACCTGGGATCATTCGGCGCTGGTGCGCGCGCTGGAGCAGCTGGCCAATTTCGAAATCGGCCAGCAGGCCTGAGCCATGCACAGTCCCGACGCCCTGCTGCGCCGCATGTTCGACGCCATGGTCGCCTCCGCCCAGCCGGAGCGTTGCGTGGCCGCGCAACTGCCCGCGCCGGACACGCTGCGCGGCGGCCGCGTCATCGTCATCGGCGCCGGCAAGGCCTCGGCGGCGATGGCCCAGGCGGTCGAATCCCGCTGGAACGGGCCCCTAACGGGCCTGGTGGTCACGCGCCACGGCTATGCGGCGCCCTGCGCGCGCATCGAGATCGTCGAGGCCGCCCATCCGGTGCCCGACGAGGCCGGGCTGCGCGCCGCCCGCCGCATGCTGGACCTGGTGAGCGGCTTGCGCCCGGAAGACACCGTGCTGTGCCTGATCTCGGGCGGCGGCTCGGCCCTGCTGCCGCTGCCGCTGGACGGCCTGACGCTGCGGGACAAGCAGGCCGTCAACCGGGCGCTGCTGGCCAGCGGCGCGACCATCAGCGAAATGAACTGCGTGCGGCGCCACCTGTCCGCGATCAAGGGCGGCCGGCTGGCGGCGGCCTGCCATCCGGCGCGGGTCATCACCCTGTTGATGTCCGATGTGCCGGGCGACCGGCCGCTGGACATCGCGTCCGGCCCCACCTGCGCCGACCCCACCACCTGCGCCGACGCGCTGGACATCGCGCAGCGCTACGGCATCGCCCTGCCCGAGGCCGCGCTGGACGCGCTGCGCTCGGGCCGCGCCGAGTCCGTCAAACCCGGCGATCCGCGCCTGGCGCGCGCCGAGATCCGCATGGCGGCCACGCCGCAGATGGCGCTGGAGGCGGCCGCCGCCGTGGCGCGCCAGGCCGGCTACGACGCCCACATCCTCGGCGACGCGCTGGAGGGCGAGGCGCGCGACGTCGGCAAGGTGCTGGCCGGCATCGCGCTGCAGGCCGCCGAGCGCGAACAGCCATTCCGCCCGCCCTGCGTGCTGCTGTCGGGCGGCGAAACCACCGTGACCGTGCGCGGCCAGGGCAGCGGCGGGCGCAATGTCGAATGCCTGCTGTCGCTGACGCTGGCGCTGCGCGGCCATCCGCGCATCCACGCCCTGATGGCCGACACGGACGGCGTGGACGGCGCCGAGGACATCGCCGGCGCCCGCATCGGCCCGCAGACGCTGGCGCGCGCCTGGGCGCTGGGCATCAAGCCCGCGCAGGCCCTGGCCGACAACGACGGCCACGGTTTCTTCAAGGCGCTGGGCGCCTCGATCGTGACCGGCGCCACGCGCACCAACGTCAACGATTTCCGCGCCATCCTCATCGACGCCAAGCCCGGCGACCCCTGGCCCGACGTCGCGCAAGCCCCCGCCCCCGCTTTCACACAGAGAACCTGAGCCATGTCCCTACGCCGCAACCGCCGCGCCAAGATCGTCGCCACGCTGGGTCCGGCCAGCAGCGACCGCGATACCCTCCGCAGCCTGTTCCATGCCGGCGTGGACGTGTTCCGGCTGAACTTCAGCCACGGCAGCGCCGAGGATCACGCGGTCCGCATGGCCATCCTGCGCGAGATCGAGGCCGAGACCGGCCGCCCCATCGGCGTGATGGCCGACCTGCAAGGCCCCAAGCTGCGCGTGGGCGCCTTCGCGCAGGGGCCGGTGCAATTGCAGCCCGGCCAGCGCTTCCGCCTGGACCTGGACCCGCGCCCCGGCAACGCCGAGCACGTCTGCCTGCCCCACCCCGAGATCTTCGCCGCGCTGGCGCCCGGCGCCGAGCTGCTGCTGGACGACGGCCGCCTGCGCCTGCGCGTCGACGCCTGCGACGCGGCCAGCGCGGATACCCGGGTGCTGGTGGGCGGACGGCTGTCCGACCGCAAGGGCGTCAACGTGCCGGGCGTGGTGCTGCCGATCTCCGCGCTCACGCCCAAGGACCTGCGCGACCTGGACACGGCGCTGGCGCTGGGCGCCGACTGGATCGCGCTGTCCTTCGTGCAGCGGCCCGAGGACATCATCGAGGCCCGCGAGCGGATCGGCGACCGCGCCCGCATCATCGCCAAGCTGGAGAAGCCCTCGGCGGTCGAGCGGCTGGACGAGATCATCGCCCAGGCCGACGCGCTGATGGTGGCGCGCGGCGACCTGGGCGTGGAACTGCCGGCCGAACAGGTGCCCGCGATCCAGAAGCGCGCCGTGCGCGGCTGCCGCCGCGCCGGCAAGCCGGTGATCGTGGCCACGCAGATGCTGGAATCCATGATCGAAAGCCCGGTGCCCACGCGCGCCGAGGCCTCCGACGTGGCCACCGCCATCTACGACGGCGCGGACGCCGTCATGCTGTCGGCCGAATCCGCCACCGGCAAGCACCCGCAGGCCGCGGTCGCGATGATGAGCCGCATCATCGAGGGCACCGAGGCCGATCCGCAGTACCGCCAGCTGATCGACGCCTCGCATTCCCCCGCCGTGCCGGGCCAGTCGGACACGGCCCAGGCCGTGTGCTGCGCGATGCGCCACGCCGCCGCGCTGCTCAAGGCGGCCGCGATCGTCTGCTTCACCAGCTCCGGCGCCACCAGCCTGCGGGCGGCGCGCGAACGGCCCGAGGCGCCGGTGCTCAGCCTCACGCCCAGCCTGGCGGCCGCGCGGCGGCTGACGCTGGTGTGGGGCGTGCATTCCGTGCATGTGGACGACGTGGCCGACATCGCGCAGTCCACCCGCCTGGCCTGCGCCGTGGCGACGCAGGAGCGCTTCTGCCGCGCCGGACAGACGCTGGCGATCATCGCCGGCATGCCTTTCGGCAAGGCCGGCACCACCAACCTGCTGCGCATCGCCACCGTTTGAAAAATCAAATATAAACATGGCTCGCGCCGCGATCCCGCGGCCAGCCAAGGAGACAAGATGGGCTTGACCACGCACGTACTCGACACCATGCACGGGTGTCCCGCGCAGGGCATGGAGGTGGCGCTCTACGCCACCCAGGGCGACGACGCCACCCTGATCCGCCGTTTCGCGCTCAACCACGACGGCCGCAGCGACCAGCCGCTATACACCGCGCAGGACCTGAAGATAGGCACCTACCGGCTGGTCTTCGACGTGGCCGGCTATTTCAGGCAGCGGGGCGTGGCCCTGCCCGAACCCAACTTCCTGAACCGGGTCAGCCTGGACTTCGGCGTGGCGCACACGGACCAGCACTATCACGTGCCGCTGCTGGTCAGCCCCTGGAGCTACTCCACCTATCGCGGCTCATGACGCCGGGTGGCAGGCGCCCCGGATCAGGGTATTCCTGATGCCGTCGGGACGCCTGCGGGGGTAGTTTTGCCGCCACTCTTTGCATACAATTTTCGTATCTTGATCGCAGCGGTGCGGGGTCCTGCGGACCTTGTGCGCGATCTGTTTTCTGCTTACAGCGCCCGCGGTGGTAAGCAGTGCGGCAGAGCCCATGGCCGGCTCTGCCCACTGCGGGAGCGTAAATGGAAGGCTATTACCTGGATTGGGTCAATCTGCTGCTGCGCTGGGCCCACATCATCGCCGCGATCGCCTGGATCGGCGCCTCGTTCTACTTCGTCATGCTGGACAACAGCCTGGAAAAGCCCCGCGACCAGGAGTCGCTGGACAAGGGGGTCGGCGGCGAGCAATGGGCGGTGCATGGCGGCGGTTTCTACAACATGCAGAAATACGCTGTGCAGCCCACGCGGCTGCCCGAGCATCTGCACTGGTCGTTCTGGGAAAGCTACAGCACCTGGCTGACCGGCTTCGCGCTGTTCACCGTGTCCTACCTGTGGAACGCCAGCACCTACCTGATAGACCGATCGAAGATGGACTGGCAGCCCGGCACCGCCGTGGCCGTCGCGCTGGCCTTCTTCGTGGTCTTCTGGCTGGTCTACGACGGCATCTGCCGGCTGTTCGGCCGTGGCAGGCACGGCGACGTCGTCGTCGGCGCGCTGGTGGCGGTGTTCATCGCGGCGGCCTCGTGGCTGGCCTGTCACTGGTTCGCCGGCCGCGCCGCCTTCCTGCTGGTGGGCGCCATGATGGCCACCACCATGAGCGCCAACGTGTTCTTCTGGATCATTCCCGGCCAGCGCAAGAACGTCGCCGCGATGAAGGCCGGCCTGCCGGTGGACCCCGTGCACGGCCAGCGCGGCAAGCAGCGCAGCGTGCACAACACCTATTTCACGCTGCCGGTGGTGTTCGCCATGATGAGCAACCACTACAGCGTCACCTACACCCATCCGCAGAACTGGCTGGTGCTGCTGCTGATCATGCTGGGCGGCGCGGCCGTGCGCCAGTTCTTCGTGGTGCGCCACCGCTTCAAGCTGGGCAACGCCCGCAATCCGCTGGGCTATGCGCTGCTGGGCGTCGCCGTGCTGGGCCTGACGCTGATGTGGATGCGTCCCGAGCCGCGCCCCGAGATCCGCGCCGACCGTTCCGCACCGGCCCCTTCGGCCGCCGCGACGCTGGCCGCCTCGGTGGTGCCGCCGGCGGCCGCCGCCCCGGCCCCCGGCGCGGATTTCGGGCGGGTGCAGAAGGTGGTGGAACAGCGCTGCCTGCTGTGCCACGGCGCGCAGGTGCAGATGAAGAACGTGCGCCTGGACTCGCCCCAGGAAATCGCCAGCCACGCGCAGGCCATCTACCAACAGGTGGTGGTATCGCGCGTGATGCCGATGAGCAATTCCACCGGCATGACCGACGACGAACGCGCGCTGATCGACGCCTGGTTCAAGGCGGGCGCGCCCACGCGCTAGGCCCGCCGGCGGGAGCGGCCTGTTGCCGCTCCCGTTCCGCCCCTTCCCCTTCCATCCTTCCTCCCTCGCCTTCATGCCCATCTACGACGCCACGCTGCCCTACCCCCGCGACCTGGCCGGCTACGGCCGCAATCCGCCGCACGCGCGCTGGCCGGGCGGCGCGCGCATCGCCGTGCAGTTCGTGCTGAACTACGAGGAAGGCGGCGAGAACTCGGTGCTGCACGGCGACCCCGGCTCCGAGCAGTTCCTGTCCGAGATGTTCAATCCGGCCAGCTACCCGGACCGCCACCTTTCCATGGAGAGCATCTACGAATATGGCTCGCGCGCCGGCGTCTGGCGCATCCTGCGCGAGTTCGAGAAGCGGCGGCTGCCGCTGACGGTGTTCGGCGTGGGCATGGCCTTGCAGCGCCATCCCGAGCTGGCCACGGCCTGCGTCGAACTGGGCCACGAGATCGCCTGCCACGGCTGGCGCTGGGTGCATTACCAGGACGTGGACGAGGCCACCGAGCGCGAACACATGTTCCTGGGCATGCAGGCCATCGAACAGTTGACCGGCGCGCGCCCGCTGGGCTGGTATACCGGCCGCGACAGCCCCCGCACACGCCGCCTGGTGGCCGACTATGGCGGCTTCGAATACGACAGCGACTACTACGGCGACGACCTGCCGTTCTGGATGCAGGTGCGCAGAAGCGACGGCGAGGTCGTGCCGCAGCTGATCGTGCCCTACACGCTGGACTGCAACGACATGCGCTTCGCGCTGCCGCAGGGCTATTCCCACGCCGAGCCCTTCTTCCAGTACCTGAAGGACAGCTTCGACGCGCTCTACGCCGAAGGCGACGAGACCCCCAAGATGCTCAGCATCGGCATGCATTGCCGCCTGCTGGGCCGGCCGGGCCGCATCGTGGCGCTGCAGCGCTTCCTGGACTACATCGCGGCGCGCGATCGCGTCTGGATCTGCCGCCGGCTGGACATCGCCCGACACTGGCGCGCCATCCATCCCTTCCCCTCCACCCGTTGATGTCGACTCCGACCCACATGGCCTACACCCTGGAACAGCTCAATGCCGCCACGACCGACGAGGCCGTGGCCATGCTCGACGGCCTGTACGAGCATTCGCCCTGGATCGCCCGGCAGGCCCTGGCCTCACGGCCGTTCCGCTCGCTGCCGCAGCTGCAGGACGCGCTGCGGCGCGTGCTGGACGAGGCCGACGCCGAGGCCGGCCTGGCGCTGATCCGCGCCCACCCGGAGCTAGCCGGCCGCGCCATGCAGGACAACAGCCTGACGGCCGAATCCACCCACGAGCAGGACAAGGCCGGCCTGACCCATTGCTCGCCCGAGGAACTGGCGCGGCTGCGGCAGCTCAACGCCGACTATCTGGCCCGCTTCGGCTTTCCCTTCATCCTGGCCGTGCGCGGTCCGCGCGGCATCGGCCTGACGCGCGGCCAGATCATCGCCACCTTCGAACGCCGGCTGGACAATCCGCCCGATGTCGAATTCCGCGAGGCGCTGCGCAACATCCACCGCATCGTCGAGATCCGCCTGGCCGACAAGTTCGGCCTGGATCTGACACTGGGCAACGACATCTGGGACTGGCATGAGCGGCTCAGCGTCCACAGCGATCCAGGCTACGCCGAACAGGGCCAGCTCACCGTCACCTACCTGACGGACGCGCACCGCGCCTGCGCCCAGCGCATCAGCCACTGGATGCGCGACTGCGGCTTCGACGAAGTCGAGATCGACGCCGTGGGCAACGTGGTCGGCCGCTACCGCGCCGAGCGGGCCGACGCCGCCACGCTGATGACCGGCAGCCATTACGACACGGTGCGCAACGGCGGCAAGTACGACGGCCGGCTGGGCATCTTCGTGCCCATGGCCTGCGTGCGGGAACTGCACCGCCAGGGCCGGCGCCTGCCCTATCACCTGGAAGTGATCGGCTTCGCCGAGGAGGAAGGCCAGCGCTACGCCGCCACCTTCCTGGGCTCGGGCGCGCTGGTCGGCGACTTCAAGCCGGAATGGCTGGACCAGCGCGACGCCCAGGGCACCACGATGCGCGAAGCCATGCAGCACGCCGGCCTGTGCATCGACGACATCCCCACGCTGCGCCGCGATCCCGCGCGCTACCTGGGTTTCGTCGAAGTGCACATCGAACAAGGCCCGGTGCTGTTCGAGATGGGCCTGCCGCTGGGCGTGGTCACCTCGATCAACGGCAGCGTGCGCTACCGGGGCCGCATCGTCGGCATGGCCAGCCATGCCGGCACCACCCCCATGGACCGCCGGCGCGACGCGGCCGCCGCCACGGCCGAGCTGGCCCTGTATCTGGAACGGCGCGCGGCGCGCGACGGCGATTCGGTCGGCACCATGGGCATGCTGGACGTGCCCAACGGCTCGATCAACGTGGTGCCCGGCGAATGCCGCTTCAGCCTGGACCTGCGCGCGCCCGGCAACGCCCAGCGCGACGCGCTGGCGACCGACGTGCTGGCCGAGCTGGCCGCCATCTGCCAGCGCCGGGGCCTGCGCTGCGAACTGGAAGAGACCCTGCGCGCCGCCGCCGCGCCCAGCGCGCCGGCCTGGCAGGCGCGCTGGGAACGCGCGGTCGAGGCGCTGGGCCTGCCCGTGCATCGCATGCCCAGCGGCGCCGGCCACGACGCCATGAAGCTGCACGAAGCCATGCCACAAGCCATGCTGTTCGTGCGCGGCCAGAATTTCGGCATCAGCCACAATCCGCTCGAATCCACCACCGCCAACGACATGCAGCTGGCGGCGCAGGCCCTGCGCCACCTGCTCGATGCGCTGGCGCATGAGATGACACGTTGAACCCGGAGACACACAAGATGACAGACTATTCGAAACTCGACGCCTGGGTGGACGCCCACTTCGACGAGGAAGTGCGCTTCCTGCAGGAACTGGTGCGCGTGCCCACCGATACCCCGCCGGGCAACAATGCCCCGCATGCCGAACGCACCGCCGAGCTGCTGCGGGCCTTCGGCATGCAGGCCGAGGCCCACCCCGTGCCCGAACAGGAAGTACGCGACTACGGCCTGCAATCGATCACCAACCTGATCGTGCGGCGCGAGTACGGCCCTGGCCGCCGCGTGGCCCTGAACGCCCACGGCGACGTGGTGCCGCCCGGCGAGGGCTGGCGCCACGACCCCTACGGCGCCCAGATCGAGGATGGCAATCTGTACGGCCGCGCCGCCGCCGTCAGCAAGAGCGACTTCGCCAGCTTCACCTTCGCCGTGCGCGCGCTGGAGGCCGTGGCCGCGCCCCGCCATGGCGCGGTCGAGCTGCATTTCACCTATGACGAGGAATTCGGCGGCCTGCTGGGACCGGGCTGGCTGCTGCGACAGGGCCTGACCAAGCCCGACCTGCTGATCGCGGCCGGCTTCAGCTACGCCGTGGTGTCGGCGCACAACGGCTGCCTGCAGATGGAAGTCACCGTGCACGGCGAAATGGCGCACGCGGCCGTGCCCGAGACCGGCGTGGACGCGCTGCAGGGCGCGGTCCGGGTCCTGAACGCGCTGTACGCGCAGAATGCGCGCTATCGCGAGGTCCGCTCGCAGGTGCCGGGCATCACCCACCCCTACCTGAATGTCGGCCGCATCGAAGGCGGCACCAACACCAACGTGGTGCCCGGCAAGGTCAGCTTCAAGCTGGACCGCCGCATGATCCCCGAGGAAAACGCCGCCGAGGTGGAAGCCGACATCCACCGCGTCATCGAAGACGCCGCCGCGACCTTTCCCGGCATCCGCGTCGAGATCAAGCGGCTGCTGCTGGCCAACGCCATGCGTCCGCTGCCCGGCAACAAGCCGCTGGTGGACGCCATCCAGCGGCACGGCCGGGAGATCTTCGGCGAGGACATCCCGGCGCTGGGCACCCCGCTCTACACCGACGTGCGGCTGTATGCGGAGGCCGGCATCCCCGGCGTGATCTATGGCGCCGGCCCGCGCACGGTGCTGGAGTCCCACGCCAAGCGCAACGACGAACGCGTCGCGCTGGAAGACCTGCGCCGCGCCACCAAGGTCATCGCCCGCGCGCTGGCCGACCTGCTGCAACCACAGTAGCCCCTGTCCCCAGGCCTTGATCCGCGCCCCGCAGCCCCCCGGCCGCGGGCGCGCGCGGCATCCCGCGATTCACCGTCGAATTCCCATTTCCGAATACACAAACCAAGCCAGCCAGAAGTCAGACTAGGCACATACGTAACGCAGCAGTTGTATCCACCAGGAGACCACGCATGCCGTCCACGCCGTCCGCTTACTCCCAGGGGTGTCCGCCAGACCGGCATCCCGTCGACCAACGCCTTCCCAATATCAAGCTGGCCGCCCTGGGCCTGCAGCACGTGCTCGTGATGTACGCGGGCGCCGTCGCGGTACCGCTCATCATCGGCCGGGCGCTGCAGCTCAGCGCCGAGGAAGTGGCCATGCTGATCTCCGCCGACCTGTTCTGTTGCGGGCTGATCACGCTGATCCAGACGCTGGGCGCCACGCGCTGGTTCGGCATCCAGCTGCCCGTCATGATGGGCGTCACCTTCGCCTCGGTCGCGCCCATGGCGGCCATGGCCACGGCCGAGCCGGGGCCGGCGGGCGCGCAGCTGCTGTTCGGCTCCATCATCGGCGCGGGCGTGGTGTCCATCCTGATCGCGCCCGCCGTCAGCCGCATGCTGCGCTTCTTTCCGCCGGTGGTCACCGGCACCATCATCGCCGTCATCGGCATCACGCTGATGCGGGTGGGCATCAACTGGATCTTCGGCAACCCCGTCGGCCCGACCGCGCCCGCCATCGTCGACCCGGCCTACGCCAAGTGGCTGGCCGACGTGACCGCGCCCGGCGGCCAGGCGCCGCCCCTGCCGCAGGGCTTCGCCATCCAGCCCTCGGTGCCCAACCCGAAATACGCCGACCCGGTCGGCCTGGGCATCGCGGCCGTGGTGCTGCTGTCCATCCTGCTCATCGTCAAGTACGCGCGCGGCTTCGTCGCCAATATCTCGGTGCTGCTGGGCATCGTGGTCGGCGCCATCGCCGCCTCGGCCGCCGGCATCATGACCTTCGAGAAAATGGACCAGGCCGCCTGGTTCGACATCGTGCTGCCCTTCCACTTCGGCATGCCCCGCTTCGACATCATGATGATCCTGACCATGTCGCTGATCATGGTGGTGGTGATGATCGAGTCCACCGGCATGTTCCTGGCGCTGGGCTCCATGACGTCGCGCGAAATCACCCAGAAGGACCTGGCCCGGGGCCTGCGCACCGACGGCCTGGGCACGCTGCTGGGCGGCATCTTCAACACCTTCCCGTACACCAGCTTCTCGCAGAACGTGGGGCTGGTGGCGGTGACCGGCGTCAAGAGCCGCTATGTCTGCGCCGCCGGCGGGCTGATCCTGCTGGTGCTGGGCCTGCTGCCCAAGATCGCCGCGCTGGTCGAGTCGCTGCCCACCGTGGTGCTGGGCGGCGCCGGCATCGTCATGTTCGGCATGGTCGCCGCCACCGGCATCCGCATCCTGTCGGGCGTGGACTTCAAGACCAACCGCAACAACGCCATGATCGTGGCGGTCTCCATCGGCATGGTGCCGCTGATCGCGCCCCACTTCAAGCAATGGATGCCGCATTCCGTGCATCCGCTGGTGGAGTCCGGCATCCTGCTGTCGTCGGTGACGGCGGTGCTGCTGAACCTGTTCCTGAACGGCGCGCAGCATGATGAACGCGCGGTGATCGCGGCGGCGAGCCAGGCGGAGAGTCATTGAAGGGGTGAGCCGCCAGGTGTGCCGTAGCTGACATACCGCCAACGGCACCCTCATGACGTTTCATCTCCATTTACGGCCCGTCGCGGATTTGGTCCGACAATCGGTGGAGCTGGACGCATGTGGATTGAGAGTTTGCTTGCATATTGATAAAATGCAAGCAAATCCATCAATTGGAGGATTTGAAACATGCCATCCGTGACCATCCGTAATGTACCGGACGAGGTGCATCGCGCCATCCGCGTGCGAGCCGCTCAACACGGGCACAGCATCGAAGCGGAAATGCGAGACATCCTGGAAAGCGCTGTAAAGCCGGCTGGCCGGGTCAAGTTGGGTTCCCTGCTGTCCGAGATCGGACGCAAGGTCAAACTGACCGAAGAAGAGCTCGCCCTTTTCGACAGCGGGCACGACCAGGCGCAAGCCCGAGCAGCGAGTTTTGAATGATCCTGCTCGATACGAACGTCATTTCGGAACCGCTGCGCCCCTCGCCCGAGATTCGTGTCATTGATTGGATAGACGCGCAGCCGCTGGAAACGTTGTACCTGTCAGCCATCACTGTCGCCGAACTGCGTGCGGGCATCGCGCTGATGCCCGCAGGCAAGCGCCGTACCGCGCTGCACGAGCACATCGAAAAACGCGTATTGCCGATGTTTGCCGGGCGCGTCCTGCCGTTCGATATGGCCTGCACGAATGCCTACGCCGAACTGATAACAAAGGTGCGCGAGGCAGGAAGCGGTATCCAGACCGCCGACGCCTGCATCGCGGCGGTGGCGCTTGCCAACGGATTTGCCGTTGCCACGCGCGACACCAGCCCCTTCCTGGCCGCCGGCCTGGACGTTATTGATCCTTGGAAGCACGCGTAGGGCCCAGGTCGCGCAAACGCGACCTCCCGCCCTACGCGTCCCTGGTCACCCGCAAGATCTCCTCCGGCGACGTCCGCCCCTCATCCACCCAGCGCTGCCCGTCTTCCCGCATGCTGCGCATGCCGGCGGCCGTGGCCGCGATCCGCAGTTCGCGCTCGTCGCGGCCCTCGTGGATCAGACGGCGGGCCTCGTCGTCCACGCTGAACAGCTCGTGGATGCCCGAGCGGCCGCTGTAGCCGGTGTGGTTGCAGGCGGCGCAGCCGACCGGATGGTAGACGCGGCGGCCCTCGTGTTCGGCCGGCTGCTTGCAGGCCGGGCACAGCTGGCGCACCAGGCGCTGGGCCAGCACGCCCAGCAGCGACGAGGCCAGCAGGAAAGGCTCCACGCCCATGTCGGTCAGGCGGGTGACGGCGGACACGGCGTCGTTGGTGTGCAGCGTGGCCAGCACCAGGTGGCCGGTGAGCGAGGCCTGCACCGCGATCTGCGCGGTTTCCAGGTCGCGGATCTCGCCGATCATGATGACGTCGGGGTCCTGCCGCAGGATGGCGCGCAGCGCCAGCGCGAAGCTCATGTCGATCTTGGCGTTGACCTGGGTCTGGCTGATGCCGGGCAGGTCGTACTCGATCGGATCCTCGACGGTGAGGATGTTGCTGGTGGACGCATCCAGCCGGCTCAGCGCGGCGTACAGCGTGGTGGTCTTGCCGCTGCCGGTGGGGCCGGTGACCAGCACGATGCCGTGCGGCTGGCGGATCAGGCGGTCCAGCCGCTCCAGCACGCCGGCGCTCATGCCCAGGCGTTCGAGCTTGAGCCGGCCGGCTTCCTTGTCCAAAAGGCGCAGCACGGCGCGCTCGCCGTGGCCGGTCGGCAAGGTGGACACGCGCACGTCGATGGGCCGTCCGCCCACGCGCAGCGCGATGCGGCCGTCCTGCGGCAGGCGTTTCTCGGCGATGTCCAGGTGCGCCATGATCTTGATGCGCGAGATCAGCGCGGCATGCAGCGCCTTGCGCGGGCTGACCACGTCGCGCAGCGTGCCGTCGACGCGGTAGCGCACCACCGAATGGGTCTCGAAGGGCTCGATGTGGATGTCGCTGGCGCCGTCGCGCGCGGCCTGGGCGAACAGCGCGTTGATCATGCGGATGACGGGCGCGTCGTCCTGGGCCTCCAGCAGGTCGGCCACCTCGGGCATGTCCTGCAGCAGCCGGTCCAGGTCGATCTCGTTCTCGGCCACGCCCATGACCGAGGCGGCGTCCTCGGCATGGCTGTAGGCCGCCGTCAGCAGTGTTTCCAGCGCCTCGTCCTCGACCTGCGCCACCTCCACGTCGCCGTGGCAGCGGCGGATCTCGCGCAGCGCCCATTCCGGCGTGCGCGGGCTGACCGTCAGCTGGGCGCGGCCGCCGCGCAGCGACAGCACGGCGCGCTGGGCGCGCGCCCAGGCATAGGGCAAGGGGTGGGCGCTCATGCGGCCGCCCCCGCCGTCGCTTGCAAGGCGGCGTTCATAGGTGCGACACCACTTCGCTCTTGTAGCCCAGCTCGCGCAACAGGCGGGTGGCGGTGGACACCGTGCCCGGATCCTTGGCGACCTGGCTGCGCACCACATAGCCCATGCCGCCGGGACCGGCCTGCACATAGGCCTGCAGGCCGCTGCCGCGCACGCGCTGGGCGATGCGCTCGGCGTCGGACTGCGAATCCACCGAGGCGAATTGCAGCGTGGCGCTGGACTTGTCGGCCTCGCCATACAGCGAGGCGGGGTCGCGCGCCACGCTCACGCCCAGCGGCATGCTGACGCGGAACGGCTGGGCCGGATCGCTGGTCTGGCGCGCGGCCGGATACTGGCGCACGGCGAAGGACTCCACCGTCGCGGGCGGCGGGCGGCGCATGGTCTCGGCCAGGTTCTCCGGCCGCATGTCGTAGGCATTGCCCGACACCGACGGCGCCGAGCCCGGCGCCGTCAGCATGGGCGCCTGCTGGTTGGGCAGCAGCCAGTGATCGCCCGGCTGCGCGCCGGCCTGGGCCCGGCGCATGTAGTCGTAGCGATCCATGGTGACGCCGGCGGCGCGGTTGGCGTCGCGCATCACGTAGGGGCGCAGGAACACCATCAGGTTGGTCTTGGTGCGCTTGCGGCTGTCGTAGCGGAACAGATTGCCCAGCACCGGAATGGCGCTCAGGCCCGGAACGGCGTTGGAGCTGAGCGTGACGCTGTCTTCCAGCAGGCCGCCCAGCACGATGATCTGGCCGTCGTCGACCAGCACGCTGGTGTCGATGGCGCGCTTGTTGGTGACGATGCCGTTGGTGATCGACGAACGACTTTCGTCGATGCTGCTGACTTCCTGGTAGATGTCCAGCTTGACCGTGCCGCCTTCGGAGATCTGCGGGCGGATGTTCAGCTTCAGGCCCACGTCCTCGCGCTCGATGGTCTGGAACGGGTTGTTGCTGCCGTTGCTGCCGTTGGTGACGTACTGGCCGGTCACGAAGGGCACGGTCTTGCCGACCAGGATGCTGGCGGACTGGTTGTCCAGCGTCAGCAGGTTCGGCGTGGACAGGATGTTGGCCTCGCCGGTGTTCTGCATGGCGCGCGCCAGCACGCCCAGGTTGATGACCTTGTTGCCCAGCACGTCGACCGTGCCCTTGACCACGCCCAGCGTCATGCCGCCGCCCAGCGCGTCGATCGAGGTCGGCCCCTTGCCGGACAGGCCGCTGCCGCCCAGGTTGGTGCCGCCGATGAAGCTGGTGCCGCCGCTGTTGATGTTGCCGGCGCCGGTCATCCACTGGATGCCGAACTCGGCCGCCTTGGCCTCGCTGACTTCCACGATCAGGCTTTCCACCAGCACCTGCGCGCGGCGCTGGTCGAGCTGGTCGATCACTTCGCGCAGACTGCGGTACAGCGGCTCGGGCGCGGAGATGATCAGCGAGTTGGTGGCCGGATCGGCCTGGATGGTGGCGCCGCCGGCGGAATACGACACCGCCTGGTTGCCGTTGTCGTCGCGCGCGATGCGATCCTGTTCGCCGGACAGCCCGCCCTTGTTGGACGAGGTCGACGAGGAACCGCCCAGTCCCTGCTGGCCGCCCTGGTTCATGGACGTGCGCTGGGCGCGCGCGCCGCCGCCCTGCGCGCCCGGTGCGGTCGCGCCTTGCGGGGCCCCGGCGCCGGTGGCGGCGTTGGCCTGCCCGGTCAGCAGGCCGCCCAGCACCTCGGCGATGCGGGTGGCCTGGGCGTTGCGCATATAGACCACGTGCAGGTTGCCGCCTCGGTTCTGCTGCGCGTCCAGCTTCTGGATCAGCTCGCGCGCCAGCTTGGTACGCGCGGGACTGCCGGCGCGCACCAGCACGCTGTTGCTACGCGGATCGGCCACCACCGCGATGCGCTGGGTCGGGTCATTGCCCTGCGTGTCCAGCAGCTGCGAGGCCAGCACGGCGATGTCGGACGCAATGCCGGAGCGCACCGGCACCACGTCGGTGTCGATGGAGCTGGGCACGTCGATGCGGGCGATCACCGCCGCGATGCGCTCCAGGTTGTCGGCGTAGTCGGTGACCACCAGCGTGTTGTTGCCGGGATAGGCGTTGACCGGATTGTTGGGCGGCACCATCGGGCGCAGCACCGGCACCAGGTTGGCGGCGTTCTCGTACTTGAGCGGGAACACGCGGGTCAGCATCTCGCCGCCGCCTCCCACGCCGCGCGCGAAGCTGGACACCGACACCGGCGCGCCCTTGGCCGCCGGACGCGGATCGCCCACCACCGCGCTGCCCTGCAGCTTGGCGTCGGCTTCGGGCACCACGCGGGTCACGCCGTCCACATCGACAATGGCGAAGCCCTGCAGGCGCAGCGCGCCGGTCAGCATGGACAGGGCCTGGTTGCTGTCCACCGGACGGTCCGAGACCAGCGTGAGCTTGCCCTTGACGCGCGGGTCCACCAGGAAGTTGCGCTGCGTGAAGAGCGACAGCGCGCGCAGCACGGCGGGAATATCGGTATCCACGAAATTCAGGCTGACACGATTGTCGGCCTGTTGGGCGTAGGCGGGGCTGGCCGCCGGCCCGATCTGGCTGGCGGCCAACAGGACCGCCAGGCTGAGTTGCGCGAATTGACGCATGACGAAGGTGTGCCTGAGACGTGAAATCGTGTGAAAAAACGTGAATTCGCGTCGGAGTATACGGGGTGACACTGCAACACTACGGTCATATTCCAAGGGCAAGGTGGCGGCCTGGAAACCCTTTGAATATGCGGCTCTCCGGGCGATTCTTCGCACCGGGATCTGAACCAGGAACATGCCATCCTTTCGTTACGAAGCGACTGACGCGCTCGGAAAAATCGTGCGCGGCACGGTCGAGGCCGACACCGAGCGCGGCGCCCGCAACCAGCTGCGCGGCCGCGGCCTGCTGCCGCTGTCCACCGCCCCCGCCGCGCGCGCCGAGGGCCTGGGCGGCGCGCTGCGCGCGCGCCTGTCCGACGCCGACCTGGCCTGGCTGACGCGCCAGCTGGCCAGCCTGCTGGCCGCGCGCCTGCCGCTGGACGCGGCCCTCAGCGCCACGCTGGACCAGGCCGAGAAAAAGCACATCGCCACGGTGCTGCTGGGCGTGCGCGACGACGTGCGCGCCGGCCACAAGCTGTCGGCGGCGCTGGCCGCTAGGCCGCGCGACTTTCCCGAGATTTATCGCGCGCTGATCGGCGCCGGCGAGGAATCCGGCGACCTGGCGCAGGTGATGGAAAAACTGGCCGACTACATCGAGGAACGCAACGCGCTGCGCGGCAAGGTGATGACGGCCTTCATCTATCCCGTCGTGGTGGCCTGCGTGTCGGTGATCATCGTGGTGTTCCTGCTGGGCTATGTGGTGCCGCAGGTGGTGTCGGCCTTCAGCCACGCCAAGCAGCAGCTGCCCATGCTGACCCGCGTGATGCTGGCGCTGTCGGACTATGTGCGCGAATGGGGCCTGGTCACCGGCGCCGCGCTGGTCGCCGCCTTCGCGCTGTGGCGCTACGCGCTGCGCGCGCCGGCGGCGCGCACCGCCTGGCACACGCGCGTGCTGCGCCTGCCGCTGGTCGGGCGCTTCGTGCTGGGCGTGAACGCGGCGCGCTTCGCATCCACGCTGTCCATCCTGTGCGGCAGCGGCGTGGCGCTGTTGACCTCGCTGGAGGCCGCGCGCCGCACGCTGAGCAACGACGTGCTGCGCCAGGCCGTGGACGAGGCCTCGGCGCGCGTGCGCGAGGGCGCGCCGCTATCGACCGCGCTTGGCGCGCAGAAGGTATTCCCCAGCCTGCTGGTGCACCTGATCGGCAGCGGCGAGAAGACCGGCCAGCTGCCCGAGCTGCTGGACCGTGGCGCGCGCAACCTGTCGCGCGACCTGGAGCGGCGCGCCATGGCCATGACCGCGCTGCTGGAGCCGGCCCTGATCCTGGTGATGGGCGGTTTCGTGCTGCTGATCGTGCTGGCGGTGATGATGCCGATCCTGGAGATGAACCAGCTGATCCGCTAGACGCCGCCCCATGGCCGGCATGGCGCGCCGCCCGGATGGCCGCCACGCCATCCAGACAAGCCGCAAAAACAAAGGCCGCGCGACCCGATGGGCGGCGCGGCCTGTGCCGGACGACAGGAACGCGTCAGAGCGCTTCTTCGTCGGCTTCGCCGGTGCGGATGCGGATGGCCTGCTCGACCGGGGTGACGAAGATCTTGCCGTCGCCGATCTTGCCGGTGCGCGCGGCCTTGACCACGGCCTCGATGGCCTGCTCGACGCGGTCGTCGGGCAGCACCACCTCGACGCGGATCTTGGGCAGGAAATCGACCACGTACTCGGCGCCGCGGTAAAGCTCGGTATGGCCCTTCTGGCGGCCGAAGCCCTTGACCTCGGTGACGGTCAGGCCGCTGACGCCGACCTCGGCCAGCGCTTCGCGAACTTCGTCGAGCTTGAAGGGTTTGATGATGGCGGTGACTTGTTTCACTTTGCTTGTCCTGGTTTTTCGATCTGCGTGGAAGGCCGGGCGCGGCCGGGGCGCTCGCGGCGCCTATTTGCCGATGGCTTCGCGGAATCCGTTGGTGACAGGATAACGCCAATCCCGGCCGAACGCGCGCGGCGTGATGCGCGGTCCGGGCGGCGCCTGGCGGCGCTTGTACTCATTGATGCGGATGAGGCGCACGACCTGCTCCACCGCCTCGGGCGGATAGCCGGCGGCGACGATCTCGCCGGCCGATTCGTTGTGTTCCATGTAGCGTTCCATGATGCCGTCCAGCACATCATAGGGCGGCAGGCTGTCCTGGTCGGTCTGGTCGGGACGCAGCTCGGCCGAGGGCGGCCGGGTGATGATGCGCTCGGGAATGACCTCGCCATTGCGGTTGCGCCAGACGGCCAGGCGGTAGACCAGGGTCTTGGGCACGTCCTTGATGACGGCGAAGCCGCCGGCCATGTCGCCGTACAGCGTGCAATAGCCGGTGGTCATCTCGGACTTGTTGCCCGTGGTCAGCACCAGGCGGCCGGTCTTGTTGGACAGGGCCATCAGCAGCGTGCCGCGCACCCGCGCCTGGATGTTCTCTTCGGTGGCGTCCACCGGCAGGCCGGCGAACTGCCCGGCCAGCAGGCCCTCGAAGGCGTCCACGGCCGGGCCGATGGCGATGTCGTCATAGCGCACGCCCAGCCGCCGCGCCATGTCGGCGGCGTCGATCTGGGAAATGTCGGCGGTATAGCGCGTGGGCATCATGACGGCGCGCACATTGTCGGCGCCGATGGCGTCCACCGCCACGGCCAGCACCACGGCCGAATCGATGCCGCCGGACAGGCCGATGATGGCGCCGGGAAAACGGTTCTTGCCCAGGTAATCACGCACGCCCAGCACCAGCGCGTTCCAGACCTGCTCTTCCAGGCAGTACGGCGCCACGTCGGCCTGCGCCGAGGCCGGCTTGACGCCGCCCTGGGCGTCGACCTCGACGAAATTCACGCCCTCGGCGAAATCGGGCAGGCGCGCCGCCGGCTCGCCGGCGGCGTCCAGCGCGAAAGACGCGCCATCGAACACCAGCTCGTCCTGGCCGCCCACCATGTTGGCGTAGATCAGCGCGTAGCGGTTCTCGCGGGCGCAGCGACGCGCCACTTCCAGCCGCTCTTCCTGCTTGCCGGTGTTGTACGGCGAGGCGTTGGGCACCAGCAGCACCTGGGCGCCGGCCTGGGCGGCGGCGCGCGGGGCTCGGTCGAACCAGATGTCCTCGCAGATGTTGACGCCGAAACGCACGCCCTTGACGTTGAACACCAGCGCTTCGCCGTGAGCCGAGAAATAGCGCTGCTCGTCGAACACCGAATAGTTGGGCAGCTCGCGCTTGCAGTAGGTGCCCAGCACGCGGCCCTCGCACAGCACCGAAGCGGCGTTGTACAGGCGGCCCTGGCGCGCCTGGACGTGGCCCACCAGCACGTGAAGTCCGGCCAGCCCGGCCAGATCCTGCCGCAGGCGGTCCAGCACATCCTGCTGGGTCTGGACGAACAGCGGGCGCAGCAACAGGTCCTCGGGCGGGTAGCCGGTCAGGACCAGCTCGGGCGTGACCAGCACGTCGGCGCCTTCGGCATGCGCCTTGCGGGCGGCCTCCAGCACCTTGGCGGCATTGCCCGCCAGGTCCCCCACCAGGGCGTTGATCTGCGCAATTCCTACACGGGCGGCGCTCATGGACAGCGTTTCCAAATACGTGACAATCGATCGGAAAATTATCGCATGAGGCGGCCTGGGCGGGCGGCCGGGGCTAGCGTGGCAATTCCTGCCCCTGCGGCCCGACGCCGTCGCGGCCCATTTCCCGCATCGCGCTCTCGCGCAGGTGGCCGCCCATTTCGCCGATGTCGGCGCCAGAGGGCTGCTGGTACAGGCGCATGCCCAGCTCGGGCAGGATGGCCAGCAGGTGGTCGAAGATGTCGCCCTGGATGCGCTCGTATTCCACCCAGGCGGTGACGGCGGTGAAGCAATAGACCTCGACCGGGATGCCGTCGGATTGCGGCTCCATCATGCGCACCATCATGGCCATGTCCTGGCGCACCTCGGGATTCTGCTTCAGGTAGGCCAGCGCATACACGCGGAAGGTGCCGATATTGGTCAGGCGGCGGCGGTTGGCCGGCACGGCGGCCTGCTCGCCCATATGCTGGTTGGCCTGGGCGATGTCGCTGGTCTTGGCCTGCAGGTAGTCGCGCAGCAGCCGGAAACGCATCAGGCGCCCGGCTTCCTCGTCGGTCAGGAAGCGCACGCTGGCCGCGTCGATGCGCAGCGTGCGCTTGATGCGGCGCCCGCCCGACTCGAACATGTGGCGGTAATTGCGGTAGCTCTCGGAGAACAGCTTGTAGGTCGGCACCGTGGTGACGGTGTTGTCCCAGTTCTGCACCTTGACCGTGTGCAGGGCGATGTCCTTGACGAAGCCGTCGGCGTTGGACTGCGGCATCTCGATCCAGTCGCCGATGCGCAGCATGTCGTTGCTGGTGAGCTGGGTGCTGGCCACCAGCGACAGCAGCGTGTCCTTGAACACCAGCAGCAGCACGGCCGACAGCGCGCCCAGGCCGGAGATCATCCACAGCGGCGAACGGTCGATCAGGATCGAAAGCACCAAAACGGTGCATATGGCCATCAGCACCAATTTGCCGATCTGGATATAGCCCTTGATCGAACGCGTCTGCGCCCGCGTGGTGGCTGAATAGGTGTCCTGCCAGGCGCTCAGCACGCCGGACAGGGCCACGAACACGCAGATCCAGGCCCCGGCGTGCGCCAGCCGGCCGACGATCTCGGCGGCGCGGTCCACGTGCGGCACCAAGTCGATGCCCATCGACACCACGGCAAAGGGCACGGCGTACCACAGGTTCTGGTAGGCGCGGCGGCGCTGCAGCGCCTTGTCCCAGTCGTCATGGCCGGTCAGCACCAGCAGGCGGTGGGCCAGCAGCAGCACCACCCGCGCCACCACCCACTGCACGAACAGGGCGGTCAGCACCAGCACGCCGATGCCGATCAGGGTCTGCGCCCAGACTTCCTTCGGCAGCTGGGCGTCGATTTGGGTCACCAGGTCTTCCCAGTCCATGGGCATAGGGTTTCCACTCACTCAAACGGATCGAATCAAAGCCGAATTATCCGACACCCGCTCCCGTGCCGGGGTTCCTCGGACCGACACGGCCCGCCGGCGCCGCCCTGGCCCCCGCCGGAGACAGCGCCGCGCGCCGGCGTCCGGCCCGCGGACGCCCCCGGCAGGCCCTATAATCCCGCCCATCATGGCAAACACCCCCTCCCCCGACCAAAACCAGTTCGCCAACAAGGCGCAAGCCTGGTCCGCCCGGTTCTCGGAACCGGTTTCCGAACTCGTCAAACGCTACACCGCGTCCGTGGATTTCGATAAGCGCCTGGCGCGCCACGACATCCAGGGTTCGCTGGCCCACGCCGACATGCTGGCCGCCCAGGGCATCATCAGCGCCCAGGACCTGTCCGACATCCAGCGCGGCATGGCCCAGATCCGCGCCGAGATCGAGGCCGGCAGCTTCCAGTGGCTGCTGGACCTGGAAGACGTGCACCTGAACATCGAAAAGCGCCTGGTGGAGCTGGTGGGCGATGCGGGCAAGCGCCTGCACACCGGCCGTTCGCGCAACGACCAGGTCGCCACCGACATCCGCCTGTGGCTGCGCGAGGAAATCGACACCCTGATCGAGCTGCTGCGCCAGCTGCGCCGCGCCCTGGCCACGGTGGCGCTGGACAACGCCGGCACCATCATGCCCGGCTTCACCCACCTGCAGGTGGCCCAGCCCGTCACCTTCGGCCACCACCTGCTGGCCTACGCCGAGATGTTCGGCCGCGACGCCGAGCGCCTGGCCGACTGCCGCAAGCGCGTCAACCGCCTGCCGCTGGGCGCGGCCGCGCTGGCCGGCACGTCCTACCCCATCGACCGCGAGCGCGTGGCGCGCACGCTGGGCTTTGATGGCGTCTGCCGCAACTCGCTGGACGCCGTGTCCGACCGCGACTTCGCCATCGAATTCTGCGCCGCCGGCGCGCTGATCATGACGCACGTCTCGCGCCTGTCCGAAGAACTGGTGCTGTGGATGAGCCCGCGCGTGGGCTTCATCGACCTGGCCGACCGTTTCTGCACCGGCAGCTCGATCATGCCGCAGAAGAAGAACCCCGACGTGCCCGAGCTGGCGCGCGGCAAGGCCGGCCGCGTCAACGGCAACCTGGTCGCCCTGCTGACCCTGATGAAGGGCCAGCCCCTGGCCTACAACAAGGACAACCAGGAAGACAAGGAAGGCCTGTTCGACACGGTGGACACGCTGCGCGACACGCTGACCATCTTCGCGGACATGGCCGGCGGCATCAAGGTCAAGGCCGACAACATGCGCGCCGCCGCGCTGCAGGGCTTCGCCACCGCCACCGACCTGGCCGACTACCTGGTCAAGCGCGGCCTGCCCTTCCGCGACGCCCATGAAGTCGTGGCCCACGCCGTGCGCGACTGCGAACAGCGCGGCTGCGACCTGGCCGACCTGACGTTGGCCGAGCTGCAAGCCTACAACGCCGGCATCGGCGAGGACGTGCATCAGGTACTGACGCTGGAAGGCTCGGTCGCGGCCCGCAAGCACGTGGGCGGCACCGCCCCCGAGCGTGTCGCCGAGGAAGCCCGCCGCGTGCTGGCGGAGACGGCTGGCGAATAACACCCGCCGCGCATCCGCAGCGCCACGACATCGGCCCTGGACAATTCCAGGGCCGATTTCTTTTGTGCCCAAGCCCGCCGCCCCGCACGCCGTGGACCCCTTCGGGGATCAGGGGCATTGAGCGGCCCGCCCCCGCAGGCTCCTATACTCAAGCGTTTTTTTGCGCCGACGCTCCCGCCGCCACCTGGCTGCGGAACGTTCGCCGCAAGCCGGCTACCCCCGAAAGCGCGATCACGCCGTTTTCCCAGCCTTTGGCGTTGCGCCCGACAGGATCCCACTCCTTCCTCGACCCCGACGCCACATGCCGACCGCCGCCTCAGCCAGCGCACCCGCCCCCGCCGACGAAGAAGGCTTCGACATTCCCCGCCGGTATTTCGCGGCGGCCGCCATCCTGATCGGCGTGCTGATGTCGGCGCTGGACAGCTCCATCGTCAATATCGCGCTGCCCACCATCTCGGCCGATCTCGGCGTCAGCGCCGCCTCGGTCATCTGGGTGGCGAACGGCTACCAGGTGGCCAGCGCGGCGGCCATGCTGACCTGTGCCTCGCTCGGCTCCCGAATCGGCGAACGGCGCTTCTACACCGCCGGACTGGCGCTGTTCACGATCGCCTCGCTGGGCTGTGCGCTGGCGCCCAGCTTTCTTGTCCTGGTGGCGATGCGCATCCTCCAGGGCCTGAGCTACGCGGTGCTGATCAGCGTGGGCTACGGCATGTACCGGGTGATCTTCCCGGCGCGATCGCTGGGCACCATCTTCGGCGTGAACGCGCTGGTATTCGCGGTAGGCACGGCGCTGGGGCCGGCGCTGGGCGGACTGCTCGTGTCGTATGCCTCATGGCCCTGGCTGTTCTACATCAACCTCCCGCTCGGCATCGCGGCCATCGCCTTCTCGCTCATGGCGCTGGGCAAGGACACGCAGCGCGAACGCGGCTTCGACGTGCTCGGCGCCGCGACCTCGGCGGCGGCCTTCGGCCTGTTCGCGCTCGCCGTCGACCAGATCGGCCGCTGGAGCAACCGCAGCGTGCTGCTGCTCGCCGGCGCAGCGGCGGCGCTGGCGGTTGTGTTCGTCCGTAGCCAGACCCGCGCCCGCAGTCCGCTGCTGCCGCTGGACATCTTCACATCGCGCCGCTACAGCTTCGCGGTGCTGACCTCGGTCACCATGTTCGTCTCGCAAGGCATCGCGCTGGTGGCGCTGCCCTTCGTGCTGCAGGCCGCACACGGCTACAGTGTGCTGGAATCCGCGCTGGTGTTCACGCCCTGGCCCATCGCGGTGGCGCTGTGCGCGCCCATCGCCGGCCGGCTGGTGTACCGGCTGAACGCGACCCAGGTCTCCAGCGCCGGCGTCTTCATGTTCTGCCTGGGCCTGGGCTCGCTCATGCTGCTGCCGGAACACGCGACGATCACGGACCTGGTGTGGCGCATCGCGCTGTGCGGCATGGGCTACGGCTTCTTCCTGCCGCCGAACAACAAGGAAATGTTCGCCAACGCGGCGCGGAACCGCACCGGCACGGCCTCTGGCGTGCTGTCGACGGCCCGGACCACGGGCCAGTCCATCGGCGCGGCCCTGGTCGCCGTCGTGATCGCGCTGACGGGCGGCATCGGCGACGGCGCGGGCGCGTCGTTTGCCACATATGTGTTCGCCCTGGCCTGTGCGATCGCGGCGCTGTCGCTGGTCGCCAGCCTGGCGCGGGTGTATCGGCGGCGGGATGGGGCGCAGTAGGCGCGACTGCAGCGCCGGCCAAGCATCCCAAGTGCTGTTGAGGTACCTCAGGCGATAGACACGTCCAGACGGCGTCCCAGCAGTCCCAAGGCGGTTTCGACCATTTCTATCTTCGACGAATGGCGCAGGTTCAAAAGCCGATCCACCTGCGGCATATGCACGCCCAGCCGGCGCGCCAGCTCCGCCTTGCGCACGCCCTGCCGGATCATTTCATTGGACAGGAACACCTTGCTGGTCACCAAGGCGCGCAAGGTGATGCAAGGCTGCCCCTTCCCTGTGCGCGATGGCATGGGAATCGGGCGGCGCTCGTCGAAATAGATTTCCAATGCCGCCTCCAGCGCCTCCTGGGCGTTGACAGCTGCCTCCTGTTCGTCGTCGCCGGTCGTAATGGCTTCGGGAATATCGGAAAACTGCACGAACCAAGTACCGTTCGTGTCGCGGGTCATCGTGTAGGGATAAGTCAGCATGCAAGTCTCCGACAACGGACTGCGTCGGTATCGAACAAATTGGCTGGACAAGGAACGCTCGGGAGTTCGGCATTACTTCAAACCCAGCTGCTTCTTGATGGCGTTCTCCAAAGCCGCGCCCATCTCCCTGGATCCGTGAAATGGGAAAATCGTGGACACGCCATTCAGTGTGACGCGATAGTGGCTGCTGCCTGAGCGGTGCGGCACGAATACGGCACCCTGGCGCTCCAGCCATCTCTTGAACTCGCTGTACTTCATTCCAGGCTGAATACAGCATGGAAAGAATACAACATAAAAGATTCGTTTATAAACATTTATGTTCCACCATTGACCAAGAGTCTATGCCGGCAAAGGGTATTCTTCCGCCCACGGAATGGGACCATGCAACGCCTGATTTCAGACCACAAGAAGGCCTCCCTCACTCGACCCTCACCCCCTCCCCCAACATTTCCAGCGTCGCGTCCACCTTCGGCAGCAGTTGCCGGCTGGTCTGCCAGACCAGACGCAGCGGCAGGCCGGGCGCTTCCCAGCCGGGCAGCACCTGGACCAGGCGGCCGTCGCGCAGGGCGTCGCCGGCCAGCCAGGTCGCCAGCTGGGCGATGCCGCAGCCGGCGATCACGGCGTCGAACTGGGCCTCGGCATCGCCCAGCGTGATCGCGCCTTCGATGGGCATGCTGCCCATGGCGGCGGCCAGGCCGGCGGGCGGCATCTCGCCCAGCGGCACGCGCCAGGCGGCCGCGCCGTCGGCCCGTGCATACGCCACGGCGTCATGGCGCGAAAGTTCGTCCACGTCCTTCGGCGCGCCACGGCGGTCCAGGTAGTCCGGCGCGGCGCAGAACACCAGCCGTTCCACGCCCAGCTGGCGATGGCTCAGGCCCGGCATGCGCCGGTCGGGGCCGCCGATCCGCACGGCCAGGTCGATGCCCTCTTCCGCCAGGTCCACGAAACGGTCGGTGAACGTGACGCGCGGCTGCAGCCGTGGATGGCGGCGCGCGAATTGCAGCAGCAGGGGCAGGACCTTGCGCTTGCCGAAGGTGGCGGGCAGGTCCACGCGCAGGCAGCCCGCCGGCTCCTGCCGCTGCGCGGCCAGCGCCGCCTCGGCTTCCTGCAGCTCGTCCAGCACCCGCACGCAGGTCCGATGAAAGGCCGCGCCCGCGTCCGTCAGCGCCAGCCGCCGGGTGCTGCGCTCGAACAGCCGCGCGCCCACCCGATCCTCCAGCCGCGCCACGCTCTTGCCGACGGCCGACGCGCTCAGGCTGAGGCGGTCGGCGGCGGCGGTGAAGCTGCCGGCGTCGGCGACGCAGACGAAAACCTCGATGCCTTTCAGGCGTTCAGACGGGATCATTCCAGGCGCTCCAAGGGGTCGTGCTTACCCCGATACAGGAATTAAATTCCTAAATCTAAGGAATATATACCTTGGATAGGATTTTCATTCTTCAATATCGTTCAGGGCTGGATACACGCAACCCATCTGCCCCATGCCACACCCGATTTCCCCCGCCACGCCGGCCACGGCTTCCGGCCCGGCCATCATCATCCTGGCCCTCGCCGCCTTCGTCATCGTCTCCACCGAATTCCTGATCGTCGGCCTGATCCCGGCGCTGGCGCGCGATTTCGGCGTGTCGGTCCCGCAGGCCGGGCAACTGGTCGCGCTGTTCGCCTTCACGGTCATGCTGGCCGGCCCGCCGCTCACGGCCGCGCTGGCGCACGTGGAACGCAAGCGCCTGTTCGTCGCCATCCTGCTGGTCTTCGCCGGCGCCAATGCGCTGGCCGCGCTGGCGCCGAACCTGTGGGTGCTGGCGCTGGCGCGCTTCATTCCTGCGCTGGCGTTGCCGGTGTTCTGGGGCACGGCCAGCGAGGCCGCCGCGCGCATGGCCGGGCCGCTGCGCGCGGGCCAGGCCGTGTCGCGCGTCTACCTGGGCATCTCCGCCGCCCTGCTGTTCGGCATCCCGATCGGCACGCTGGCGGCGGCCGCCATCGGCTGGCGCGCCAGCTTCTGGGGGCTGGCGGCGCTGTCGTTGCTGCTGGCCGCGCTGATGGCGCGCCACATGCCGGCGCTGAGCCAGTCCGCCAGGACGCCCCTGCGCGACCAGGCCCGCATCCTGAAAGATCCTCTGCTGCTGGCCCATATCGGCCTGTCGGTGGCGGTGTTCACCGCCATGTTCACCGCCTACACCTACCTGGCCGACATCCTGGAGCGGCTGGCCGGCGTGGCGCCAGCGCAGGTCGGCTGGTGGCTGATGGGCTTCGGCGCGGTCGGCCTGATCGGCAACGCGTTGGGCGGCAAGGCAGTGGACCGGCATCCGCTGCGCGCCACGCTGGCCTTCACGCTGCTGCTGGGCCTGGGCACGCTGGCCAGCATGCCGCTGGCCGCAAGCCTGGGCGGCCTGCTGCCGGCGCTGGCGGCCTGGAGCATCGCCAACACCGCGCTCTATCCCATCTGCCAGGTGCGCGTGATGCAGGCCGCGCCGCAGGCCCAGGCGCTGGCCGGCACGCTCAACGTGTCCGCTGCGAACGCCGGCATCGCGCTGGGCGCGGCGCTGGGCGGGCTGGCGATTCCGCGCTGGGGCCTGGACAGCGTGGGCTACGCGGCGGCGGCCGTGGCACTGCTGGCGGCGCTGATGATCGCGCCCATCGCGCGGTTGCGGCCGGCGCGTCCTGCCTGAATGGACCGCCGCGACCAGCCCGCCGCCGTCCGGGCCTGCCCGGCGGCGTCCGCGCGCGGCGTCGCCGAGTCCTTTATGATCCCGCCATTCCAGCATTCTCAATGGCATCCATGGATTCCTTCCGCGCCTTGTCCCGCCTCATCGGCCCGAGCCTGCGCCTCGCTCCCCTGGTCGCGCTGTGCGCGCTGTCGCTGGCCGCCAGCCACGACGCCTCGGCACAGACCGCGCGCAAGCCCTCGCCCTATGAACTGCGCCTGGAAGGACCTCCCATCGAGTCTGGCCCGGACGACCCCAAGGCGCCGGCCTACCTGGACCGCATCGGCAGCCGGGAAGACTTCATGCGCCTGGCGCGCGTCTACAACCCCGGCACGCCGCTGGAGATGCCACACCTGATCTTCGTGATCGACCGGCGCCAGGCCAACCGCATCTACTACATCAACACGCCGCGCTACGTGCTGCACGAGCAGTTCGCCCGCCGCGAGGGCCTGGCGCCCAAGCTGGACAAGGCCACGCTGATCTCGCAGTACAAGGATCCCAAGCGCCGCTTCCTGTTCGGCACGCTGAGCTGGCAGCGCGACCTGCCCGGCTATACCTACGAATTCTGGGAGGGCGACCGGCTCACGCCCGAGCTGCTCAAGCAGACCGATGACGTGGTGCGCGCCTCGTTCTATGAAGCGCCGCGCTTCAAGGCCAACTCCACGCTGCACGAACAGACCGCCGAACGCGCCGGCCTGGCCTTCGTGACCCAGGAGGCCCTGCTGCGCGAGCAGCCCTTCCTGCCGCTGAACACCGGCCGCGCCCAGGGCCGGCTGCGCATCATCAAGTCGGTGGAGCAGACCGGCGACCTGTCGCCCCAGGACATCCTGGTGCTGGACGAGGTGCCGGTCTGGCTGCCGCCGGTGGCCGGGCTGGTGACGCAGCGCCCGTCCACGCTGCTGTCGCACGTCAACCTGCTGGCCAAGGGCTGGGGCATCCCCAACGCCTATGTGCGCGATGCGCAAGCGGCGCTGCGCCAATACGACGGCCAGTGGGTGGAGCTGAATGTGAGCGCGCAGGACTACCGGGTGCAGCCAATGGCCCGCCCCGACGTCGTCCCCCACGTCACGCCGCCCAAGCAGGCCGCGCGCAAGCTGCCCAAGCCGGACCTGTCGGTGACCGCGCTGAAACCGCTGTCCGCCCTGAAAGCCCGCGACAGCCGCTACTGCGGCGTCAAGGCCGCCAATCTGGGCGCGCTCAAGTCCGCCCTGCCGCCCGCCGCCCGCGTGCCGGACGGCTTCTGCGTGCCCTTCTCGCAATACGAGGCCTTCATGCGACGCCTGCAGGTGGCGCAGAAGATCGCGGCGCTGGAACAGCGCCACGATTTCCAGACCGACGCCAACGCGCGACGCGAAGCCTTGGCGGCGCTGCGGGCCGAGATCGCCGGCGCCGAGCCGGACGCGGCGCTGGCGCAATCCTGGCTGGCGCAGTGGAACAGCCAGCTCAAGGGTCAGGGCGTGTTCGTGCGCAGCTCGTCGAATTCGGAAGACCTGCCCGGCTTCAGCGGCGCGGGCCTGTACACCACGGTGCCCAACGTGACCCAGGCCGAGGCGCTGGCGCGCGCGGTGCAGACCGTATGGGCCTCGGTTTACAACTTCGAGGCCTATGAGGCGCGCCGCGCGGCCGGGCTGGGCCAGGACGCCGTGGCGATGGCGGTGCTGGTGCAGCTGGCGGCGCCATCGGACAGCTCGGGCGTGATGATCACGCGCGATCCCTTCGACGCCGGCCGGCGGCACGTGACCTACATCTCGGCCAAGCGCGGCCTGGGCATCAAGGTGGTGGAAGGCAAGCGCCAGGCCGAGCAGGTGATGTATTCGAGCTGGTCCAAGGCGGTGCAGGTGCTGAGCCGCTCGGCCGAGGACACGCAGCTGGTGCCCGACGCCGCCGGCGGCGTGCGCGAGGTGCCGCTGCAAGGCTCGCGCCAGGTACTGACGGATGCCTTGATCGCGCGGCTCGCTACCGTGGGCCGCCAGGTCAAGCAGGCGCTGGGCGGCGCGGACCAGGACATCGAATGGGCCGTGGTCGGCGACGAACTCATCATCCTGCAGTCGCGCCCCTACGTGGACGGCTCGGCCCGCAAATGAATATGGCCCGGGACGGCCTGACGCCGTCCCGGGCCATATGGGCAGTGCGATGCGCTAGATGTGCAGCGCGTGGCCCAGCGCCTTGAGCGCCGCTTCCTGCACCGCCTCGCCCAGCGTGGGATGGGCGTGGATGGTGCCGGCCACGTCTTCCAGCGTGGCGCCCATCTCCAGCGACTGCGAGAACGCCGCCGCCAGTTCCGACACGCCGCGCCCGACCGCCTGCCAGCCCAGCACCAGGTGATTGTCGCGCCGCGCGACCACCCGCACGAAGCCGTCGGTGGACTCCAGCGTCATGGCGCGGCCGTTGGCGGCGAAGGGGAAAGACGCCACCAGGCAATCCAGCCCCGCCGCCTCGGCCTCGGCCGGCGACAGGCCCGCCGTCACCACTTCCGGATCGGTGAAGCAGACCGCCGGGATCGCGGCCGGCTGGAAGTGGCGGCGCTTGCCCGCCACCAGCTCGGCCACCATCTCGCCCTGCGCCATGGCGCGGTGCGCCAGCATGGGTTCGCCGGCCAGGTCGCCGATGGCCCAGACGTCGCGCATCGAGGTGCGGCACTGATCGTCGATCAGCAGCGCGTTGCCCTTGCGGTCCAGTTGCAGGCTTTCCAGCCCCCAGCCTTGCGTGCGCGGGCGGCGTCCCACCGCGATCAGCACGCGGTCGGCGGCCAGCTGCGTCTCGGCGCCGGCGGCATCCTGCAGCCGCACGGCATTGCCTTCGGCGTTCAGGCCCAGCACCTTGCGACCCAGGTGCAGCTCGATGCCCATGCGCGCGAGCGCCGCCGCCACCGGCTTGGTCAGCTCGGCGTCGTAGGTGGGCAGGATGCGGTCCTGCGCTTCCACCACGGCCACCTCCGCGCCCAGCTTGCGGTACACGGTGCCCAGCTCCAGGCCGATATAGCCGCCGCCGACCACCACCAGCTTCTTCGGGATGCTGTCGGGCGACAGCGCCTCGGTGGACGAGACCACGATGCCGCCGAACGGCACCGAGGGCAGCGGCGTGGGCTCGGAGCCGGCGGCCAGCAGCAGGTTCTCGCACTGGATGCGCAGGCGGCCACCGTCGGCGGTCGCCACCTCGACGGTCTTGCCGTCCAGCAGCGTGGCCCAGCCGCGCACCACTTCGACGCCGTTCTTCTTCAGCAGCGCGCCCACGCCGCTGGTGAGCCTGGAGACGATGCCGTCCTTCCAGACGACGGTGCGCGCGATGTCGATGGACGGCGCCTGCACCGAGATGCCCAGCGCCGACTCGCCGGCGTAGTGGCGCGCCTTGTCGAATTCCTCGGCCGCGTGAATCAGCGCCTTGGACGGGATGCAGCCGATGTTCAGGCAGGTGCCACCCAGCCGGTCGCCTTCGACCAGGATGGTGGGCACGCCCAGCTGACCGGCGCGGATGGCGGCCACGTAACCGCCCGGGCCGCCGCCGATCACCAGCAGGCCCGTTGTTTTTGTGATCTGGCTCATGCTTACTCCACGAAAAGCAGCGCGGGTTGTTCAAGCAGCGCGCGCACCGCCTGGATGAAGCGCGCCGCGTCCATGCCGTCGACCACGCGGTGATCGAACGAGGACGACAGGTTCATCAGCTTGCGCGCCACCACGGCGCCGTTGCGGATGGCCGGCCGCTCGACGATGCGGTTCACGCCCACGATGCCCACCTCGGGATGGTTGATCACCGGCGTGGTGACGATGCCGCCCAGCGGCCCCAGGCTGGTGATGGTGATGGTCGAGCCGGACAGCTCGTCGCGGCTGGCAGCGCCGGTGCGCACGGCCTCGGCCAGGCGGATGATCTCGGCCGCCATGGACCAAAGGTCGCGCGCCTCCGCGTGGCGCATCACCGGCACCATCAGTCCGCCGTCGCTTTGCGTGGCGATGCCGATGTGGACCGCGCCGTAGCGCGTGACCACGCCGGCCTCGTCGTCGTAGCGCGCATTGATCTGCGGGAAATCGCGCAGCGCCACCACCATGGCGCGGGCCAGCAGCGGCAGCAGCGTGAGCTTGCCGCGCGTGGCGCCCCACTTCTGGTTGAGGCTGGCGCGCAGCTCTTCCAGCTCGGTCACGTCGATTTCCTCGACGTAGCTGAAGTGCGGAATGCGGCGCTTGGACTCGGCCATTTTCTGCGCGATCTTCCTGCGCAGCCCGATCACCGGCACGTTTTCCTCGTCGTTGCGCTCGGCATAGGCGACGCCGCCACGGGCCTGGCCCGCTGCGCCCTGTCCTTGCAGATAGGCGTCCAGATCCTCGTGCAGGATGCGGCCGGCCGGGCCGCTGCCGTGCACATAGCGCAGCTCGATGCCCAGGTCCCAGGCGCGCTTGCGCACGGCGGGCGAGGCCAACGGCTTCTCGCCAGGCTGGCGCGCGACAGCGGCGGGCGCTTGCCGCGCGGGCTTGGACGGCGCCGGCGCTGCGGCCTTGGCGGGCGCAGCCGCCACAGCCGCGGCAGGCTTGGGCGCGTCGACGGGCGCTTGCGGCGCGGCGGCAGGCGCGGCTGCGGCAGCGGCCGGCGCCTTGGCCGGCGGCGCGTCCGCGCCCGGCTTGAGGTTGCCCTCGCCTTCGACTTCCAGGCGGATCAGTTCACCGCCCACGGCCATGACCTGGCCCACTTCGCCGCCCAGCGCGACCACGCGGCCGACCACCGGCGCGGGAATCTCGACCGTGGCCTTGTCCGTCATGACGTCGGCCAGCGGCTGGTCCTCGGCGACCATGTCGCCGACCTTCACATGCCAGGCGACCAGTTCGACTTCCGCGATGCCTTCGCCGATGTCGGGCATCTTGATGACATGAATACCCATTCTCTCAACCCTCCATCGCGCGCTTGAACGCTTCGCCAACCCGGCGCGGGCCGGGGAAGTACGCCCATTCCTGCGCGTGCGGATACGGCGTATCCCAGCCGGTCACGCGCTCCACGGGCGCCTCCAGGTGATGGAAGCAGTGTTCCTGCACCAGCGCGATCAGCTCGGCGCCGAAGCCGCAGGTGCGCGTGGCTTCATGCACCACCACGCAGCGGCCGGTCTTCTTGACCGAGTTGACGATGGTGTCCAGATCCAGCGGCCACAGGCTGCGCAGGTCGATGACCTCGGCGTCGATGCCGGTTTCCTCGGCCGCGGTCAGCGACACGTGCACCGTGGTGCCGTAGGTCAGCACGGTCAGCGCGTTGCCGGGCCGCACGATGGCGGCCGAATCCAGCGGCACGGTGTAGTAGCCGGTGGGCACCACGCTGCCCGGCCGTCCGGTCCAGGGCGTGACGGGCCGGTCGTGATGGCCGTCGAAGGGGCCGTTGTACAGGCGCTTGGGTTCCAGGAAGATCACCGGATCATCGTTCTCGATGGCGGCGATCAGCAGGCCCTTGGCGTCGTAGGGGTTGGACGGCATGACCGTGCGCAGGCCGCAGACCTGCGTGAACATGGCCTCGGGGCTCTGGCTGTGGGTCTGGCCGCCGTAGATGCCGCCGCCGCAGGGCATGCGGATCGTCATCGGCGCGATGAACTCGTTGACCGAGCGGTAGCGCAGGCGCGCCGCCTCGGACACGATCTGGTCGGAAGCCGGATAGAAGTAGTCGGCGAACTGGATCTCGCACACCGGCCGCAGGCCGTAGGCGCCCATGCCCACCGCCACGCCGACGATGCCGCCCTCGGAGATCGGCGTGTCGAACACGCGCGAGCTGCCGTACTTGGTCTGCAGGCCTTCGGTGCAGCGGAACACGCCGCCGAAATAGCCCACGTCCTGGCCGAACACCACCACGTTGTTGTCGCGCTCCAGCATCACATCCATGGCCGAGCGCAAAGCCTGGATCATGGTCATCGACGCGGACGCCGGACCGATATTGTTGTCGCTTGCCATGATCAGACTCCGAGCTGCTGGCGCTGCCGGCGCAGGTGCTCCGGCATGTCCTTGTACACGTCTTCGAAAATGCTGGCGGCGCTGGGGACGTGGCCGTCCACCAGGGTGCCGTAGCTTTCCGCTTCCTTTTGCGCGGCCAGGATCTCGGCGTCGAGTTCGGCGCGCACGGCTTCGTGCTCGGCTTCGGACCAGATGCCGCGCAGGATCAGGTGCTTCTTGAAGCGTTCGATCGGATCGCCCAGCGGGAAGTGGTTCCAGTCGTCGCCCGGACGGTACTTGGAAGGATCATCGGAGGTGGAGTGCGGGCCGGCGCGGTAGGTCACCCATTCGATCAGGGTCGGGCCCAGGTTGCGGCGGGCGCGCTCGGCGGCCCAGCGCGAGGCCGCGTACACGGCCAGGAAATCGTTGCCGTCCACGCGCAGCGAGGCGATGCCGCAGCCCACGCCACGACCGGCGAAGGTGGCGCCCTCGCCCCCGGCGATGGCCTGGAACGTGGAGATGGCCCACTGGTTGTTGACCACGTTCAGGATCACCGGCGCGCGGTACACGTGGGCAAAGGTCAGCGCGGTGTGGAAGTCGGCCTCGGCGGTGGCGCCGTCGCCGATCCAGCCGGAGGCGATGCGCGTGTCGCCCTTGATGGCCGAGGCCATGCCCCAGCCCACCGCCTGGATGAACTGCGTGGCCAGGTTGCCCGAGATGCTGAAGAAGCCATTCGCGCGGTCGGAGTACATGACCGGCAGCTGGCGGCCCTTGAGCGGGTCGCGCTCGTTGGACATGAGCTGGCACATCATGGTGACCAGCGAGACCTCGCGCGCCAGCAGGATGCTCTGCTGCCGGTAGGTCGGGAAACACATGTCGCCCTGTTCCAGCGCCAGCGCGTGGGCCGACCCAATGGCCTCCTCGCCCAGGCTCTGCATGTAGAAGGAGATCTTCTTCTTGCGCTGCGCGGTCAGCATGCGACCGTCGAAGATGCGCGTCTTCAGCATGGTCCGCATGCCGGCGCGCAGCAGCTCGTCGCTGATGTCCGGCGCCCACGGGCCAACGGCCTGGCCGTCCTCGTCGATCACGCGGATCAGGCTGTAGGCCAGATTGCCGGTGTCGATCGCGGCGACATCAATGGGGGGTTTGGGAACCTCGCCGGCGGGCGAGACGCGCAGATAGGAAAAGTCTGTCTTGCAACCCGGACGCCCTGTGGGCTCGGGGACGTGCAACTTCAACGGCCCGTACTGGCTCATAAATTGTCTCCACGCTTGATCGTGTCATGCGCATTCTTCTTCACAAGACAAGGCCCGAGTGGGTAGTCGCGGGCCTTGCCATCGCTGGCCATCGCGCGCGATTGGAGCGCGTGGCCGCCGGCCAGAGTAACACGGGCCAGGGGCCGGCGACGAGCCTTGAGCGTGGACGCGGTCCGGCGCCTTGTCTTGCCTGCGCGGGCCTTGGCGCGCCTTGCCCGCGCGCCGCCAGGCCGCGCCGGCATTGGTTGTGCGCCGCGCGCATGCCTGCCGTTGCGAATCCGGCGGACATGAAAAAACCCGGCCTGAGCCGGGTCTTGTCGTATCGCGCCGCGTGGCGTCCGCGCTGACGCGCGGCGTCCGATCAGACGGGACCGTTCCACTCCGTGACGAATTCACGGAAGTCCGGACGCGTCGCCTGCGGCACCGCGCAGGCCGGCGTGCCCACCGCCAGATAGCCCAGGAAACGGTAGTCCAGCGAGTCCAGGCCCAGCGCGTTCTGCACGTCCTCGACATAGGTGCCCATGCCGGTGCTCCAGAACGCGCCATAACCCAGCATATGGACGGCGTTCAGCAGGTTCATGGCGGCGGCGCCGGTGGCCAGCAGCTGTTCCTGTTCGGGGATCTTGGTGTTGTCGTGCGCGATCTTCTGCGCCACGGCGATGAACAGCGGCACGGCGGCCATCCATTCGCGCACGGACTTTTCCTTTTCGGGCGTCATGCGCGGATCGCCGCTGCGCTTGACCGCGCCGATGGCCACGTCGGCCAGCTTGCCGATGGCCTCGCCACGGATCAGCACGAAGCGCCAGGGACGCAGCGCGCCGTGGTCGGGCGCCGACATCGCCGCCTGCAGGATCTGTTCCAGTTCGTCCTGCTTGGGCGCCGGGGCGCGCAGGAATTTGACGGAGCGGCGGGAAGTCAGGGCGTGCAAGGGGGGGGCGGTCTGGGTAGTCGTCATGGCGTCTGCGAAATCTGGATTTCCCTTGGCGCCGGCCTGGGACGGGACGACGCCAAATGGGAAAGAATCATATTCTCATATGTTACGCGATCCCCGCGTCCAAGGGCGCTATCCCCCGGCGGGCATCAAGGGAATCCGCGCGGCCGCCCAAGGACAGTCCGGGAAATCCTGGCATTGTGCCGGGCGCGCGGCGGGAATGGACCGTCAGCCCAGGTGCGTGTGCCGCTCCTGCCGCTCCTCGACCTGCATCTCGCTCAAGCCATGCAGAATGCCGCAGTCCTCGGCGTCGGGCCGCGCCGACAGGCAGCGCTGGCGCAGTTCCGTCAGCTGGGTCTTGAGCTGGGTCAGCTCGGCGATGCGCTCGTCCACGTGCGAGATGTGCTCGTCGAACAGCTCGTTGATCGGGCCGCAGCCGCCATTCTGATGATTGTCCGCCAGGGACAGGATGGCGCGGATCTCTTCCTGCGTCATGTCCAGCGCCCGGCAATTGCGGATCAGTCGCAGGCGCTCCAGTTGCAGCGGCCCGTAGCTGCGGTAATTGTTCAGCCCGCGCTCGGGCGCCGGCAGCAGGCCTTCCTTCTCGTAGTACCTGATGGTCTCGACCGTGGTGCCGGTCGCCGTGGCCAGTTCACCAATACGCATTTCCGCCTCCTGGATCGCATCCGATTGATGTAAGGGGGTTGACCCTATAGTAACTCCAAGGTGTCGAATAGGGTCACTGAGCATATTTCGAGGCGTGACGCGATGTCTTTAGCACCGATCAAACAAGAGCCACATCCCCGGTCCGGCCACGACCATGACCATGACCATAGCCATGATCACGCGCATGGCCACGATCACGCACATGGCGACCACAGCCATGACCATGACCACGACCATGACCACGACCACGACCACGACCACGACCATCAACATGTTCACGCCCAGGACAGCTGCTGCGCCCACGGCGCCGCCGTCCCGCTGACCGCCGCGACAGCCGCCGCCTCGACGCTGCAGGCCGGTCCCGGCCAGTTGCTGGCGCGCCTGCGCATCGGCCAGATGGACTGCCCGACGGAAGAAACCCTGATCCGCAAGAAGCTCGGCGGCCTGGACGGCGTGCACGCGCTGGACTTCAACCTGATGCAGCGCGTGCTGACCGTGGTTCACGCCGAAGGCGCGCTGGAGCGCATCACGGCCGCCATCAAGTCGCTGGGCATGACGCCCGAGCCGCTGGCCGAGAACGCGCCGCGCCCGCCCGCCCCCGCCGCCAAGCCCGTGAACTGGTGGGCCATCGGCGGCGCCGGCCTGATGGCCGCGCTGTCCGAGTTCTCGCATTTCGCCGGCTGGTCCGTCTACGTCACCGCCGCGCTGGCCGTGGCCGCCATCCTGGCCTGCGGCCTGGACACCTACCGCAAGGGCTGGATCGCCGTGCGCAACGGCAATCTCAACATCAACGCCCTGATGAGCATCGCCGTCACCGGCGCGGTGCTGATAGGCCAATGGCCCGAGGCGGCCATGGTGATGTTCCTGTTCAACGTGGCCGAGCTGATCGAGGCGCGTTCGCTCGATCGCGCCCGCAACGCCATCCGCGGCCTGCTGGACCTGGCCCCCGAGACCGCCACGCGCCGGCAGCCTGACGGCACGTGGCAAGAGGTGCCGGCCGCGCAATTGCAGCCAGGCGACATCGTGCGCGTGCGGCCCGGCGAACGCATCGCCGCCGACGGCGAGATCGTCAGCGGCCGCTCGGCCGTGGACCAGTCGCCCATCACCGGCGAAAGCCTGCCGGTGGAAAAGACCGAGGGCGACCCGGTCTACGCCGCCACGGTCAACGCCTCGGGCTCGTTCGAATACCGCGTCACCGCCGCCGCCGGCAACACTACGCTGGCCCGCATCATCCATGCCGTGGAGCAGGCCCAGGGCGCGCGCGCGCCGACGCAGCGCTTCATCGACCGCTTCTCGCGCATCTATACGCCGGTGGTGGTGGGCGTGGCCGTGCTGGTGGCAGTGGTGCCGCCGCTGCTGTGGAGCCAGCCCTGGTTCGACGCCATCTACCGCGCGCTGGCGCTGCTGATCATCGCCTGCCCCTGCGCGCTGGTGATCTCCACGCCGGTAAGCATCGTCAGCGGCCTGACCGCCGCGTCGCGGCGCGGCATCCTGGTCAAGGGCGGCGTCTACCTCGAAGAAGGCCGCAACCTGCAATGGCTGGCGCTGGACAAGACCGGCACCCTGACCCACGGCAAGCCGGTGCAGACCGACCTGCAGGACTGGGAACCGTCCGACCTGAGCCGCCAGCCCGCGGCGCTGGTCGCCGCCAGCCTGGCGGCGCGCTCCGACCACCCCGTGTCGCTGGCCGTGGCCAATGCGGCGCGCGAGGCCGGCCATCAGCTGCTGGACGTGGCCGACTTCGCCGCCCTGCCCGGCCGTGGCGTGGCCGGCGTGATCGACGGCGTGACCTTCCAGCTCGGCAACCGCCGCCTGATGCGCGAAGCCGGCGTGGCCAGCGACGCGCTGGAAGCGCGCATGGACGAACTGGAGCGCCAGGGCAAGAGCGTGATCGGCCTGACCGACGGCAGCCGCGTGCTGGCGCTGGCCGCCGTGGCCGACACCGTCAAGCCCACCAGCGCCGCCGCCATCGCCGAGCTGCACGCGCTGGGGGTGCGCATGCTGATGCTGACGGGCGACAACACGCCCACGGCCCGCGCCATCGCGGCCCAGGTCGGCATCGACGAGGCACGCGGCGACCAACTGCCCGAGGACAAGCTGGCGGCCATCGAAAGCAAGCTGAGTCCGGCCGGCAAGGTCGGCATGGTCGGCGACGGCATCAACGACGCGCCCGCTCTGGCGCGCGCCGACATCGGCTTCGCCATGGGCGCGGCCGGCACCGGCACCGCCATCGAGACCGCCGACGTGGCGCTGATGGACGACGACCTGCGCAAGATCGGCGTGTTCCTGCGCCTGTCGCGCGCCACGCACAGCGTGCTGGTGCAGAACATCGCGCTGGCGCTGGGCATCAAGGCCGTGTTCCTGGCGCTGGCCATGACCGGCAACGCCACGCTGTGGATGGCCGTGTTCGCCGACGTGGGCGCCAGCCTGCTGGTGGTGGCCAACGGGCTGCGGCTGTTGCGCGCCGCGCCGGCCGCGCGCTAAGACAGATCACCGGTCCGTGGATCGACAGATTCGCGGGCCGGAAAGCGAACCTGCTACCCCCCGGTCCCCAAGGAACATCGGACCTGGCGCTTCAGCCTGTTGTCTGACCGGCAACGACAGCAATACTCGTCAATAGCGCGACCAGCCCCTGCACCGCCTGCTCGTAAGGAGCGGTCGAGTCGGCTGCCCGCGCCAGCACATACCCTCCTTGGCGCACCGCAAGCACGGTGGCGGCAATAGATTGCGGATCGTACCCCGCTGGCAGGCGGCCGCCGAGCTGGGCTTCTCGCAACAACGCAGCCAGGCGTTCGGTAATCCAGGCAAAGGTATCTTCCAGCGGCTTGCGCAAGGAAGGGTCGGCCACCACGTCCGGATCGGCAGCCAGTCGCCCGATACGGCACCCCTTGAGGACATCGCGCTCCAGCCTCAGATAGGCCAGCAGCCGGTCCAGCGGATCGCCCAGGCCATCAAGTAATTGGCGCACTTCCTCGATCAATTCGGCGGCGGAACGTTCTTCCGCCGCCTGCGCCAGCGCGGCCTTGCTGCGGAAATGGTGATACATGCTGCCCTGGCCCACGCCGGCGCGGTCCTGGATGGCCCGTGGGCTGGTCCCCACATATCCGCGCTCCCATAGCAGCGCCTGAGTCGTCTCGATCAACTTGTCGGTGGATGTGTTCATGACGAAATTGTACCAACTAGTATGTTGGCGTGCTACATTCCAAACATACTAGTTGGTACAACCAGGAAATCCCATGTCCCTTTCAGGTCATCTCCAAGCCGCCGCGACGGACAGCCATTCCACAAACCCTGCCTGGGGACTGGCCGCCATCTGCCTCGGCATGTTCATGGTCACGGTCGACGGCGTCGCGCTGAACCTGGCGCTGCCCACGATCCAGCACGAATTCCACGGCTCGGTATCGCAGCTTGAATGGGTGGTCACGGCATACACCCTGCCCTTGGCGAGCTTGCTGCTGACAGCCGGCGCATTGGGCGACCGCTGGGGTTCGCGCAGACTGTTCATCGGTTCGCTCCTGGCGTTTGCGCTGACTTCCTTGTTCTGCGCATTGAGCCCCTCTTTGTCCTGGCTGATCGCGGCGCGCGCGCTGCAAGGCGTGGCCGCGGCGGGGTTGCTGCCCATGGTGCTGTCGCTGGTCGCCAAGAGCTGGCCGGACAGGACGGCACGCATACGCGCGGTCAACACCCTTGCCACCGTGGGAGGCATCGCCATGGTCGTGGGACCGTTCGGCGGCGGATGGATGACGCAATACCTGGGTTGGCCTTCGATCTTCCTGGTCAATGTCCCGATCGGCCTGGCGGGCGCCTGGCTGGCCCGCCGCCACTTGCATGAAACCCCGCTGCGCCGCGCGCCGATCGATGTTCCCGGCGCCGCCACGGGCACGCTCGCGCTGACGGCGCTGATCGCCGGGCTGATCGAAAGCAACACGCTGGGGCGCACGCATCCGCTGGTCATCGGCCTGGTCGCGGGCGCCATCGTCGGCCTGGCCGCATTCATCCGGGTTGAACGGCGCGCGCCGCACCCGATGCTGCCACTGGACATTTTCCGCAACCGTCCATTCGCCGCCGCCGTCGCAGGCGGGTTCGCCTTCCAGTTCAGTTGCTATGGCCTGTTGTTCATGCTGGCGCTATTCGTGCAGCAAGCCTGGCAGGTCACGCCATTGCAAGCCGGAACGCTGCTGCTTCCATTCGCGATCGCGCTGATCCTGACCACGATGGTTCTCAATCCCTGGCTGCTCAAGCGCGGCGCGCGCTGGATGCTCTGGGTGGGCGGCTCATGGGCATTGCTGGGCGGCCTGGTCACGCTGGGGATTTCGACGCCGTCAACCTGGCCGGCGTTCGTGGCCGGCACCGTGCTGATTGCCATGGGCACAGCCATCTATTCCCCCACGTTGAACGTGGTGGCGACAACCACCGTCGAGCCAACCTATGCGGGACTGGCCTCCGGCGTCTACAACACTTCCCGGCAGATCGGCATGGCCATGGGCATCGCCATCCTGGGATCATTGGTTGGCGGCGCGATTCCCATCCTGACGGGTTTGCGGATCGGGCTCCTGCTGATCATTGCCTGCATGATCGCGGTCATCATCCTGGCGCTGCGCCACATCAAGGCCTAGCAGGATCGCGCAGCCATGCCGGCCGACCGGGACTGCCGGCCGGCCATCGAACGCAGGCATGCCTCAGGCAGGCTCGGCCTTCACCCGCCAGCCGGCCCCCAGCGGCGCCGCGCTGAACCTCACCGGCAGGAACTGCCCGATGACGCCGAAGTTGCTGCGGGCATGCGCGGTCAGCTCGGTGCAGGTGTACTGCGCCGGCTGGTCGCGCCGCCATACGGCCAGGGCCAGCGGCAGCGCCCACTGGTCCGCCAGGTACGGTCCCAGCGCCGCGTCGCTGTCCAGGTAGGCGCGCACGTCCCGCGCCAGTTCCTGGGCCACCGTTTCGGCAGTCAGGCCCTTGACGCCGAAGCGCGTGAATACCTCGCAGACCTGCTCGTGCTCCAAGGTCGCCAGCAGCGCGTTGCCCGGTCCTTCGTGCTGGCGCGTGGCGGCCACGCGCAACTGATCCGCGGTCCAGCCCAGCGCTTCGCCCAGATGTTCCAGCTCGCGCCGCGCGACGGCGCGCGGCAGCGCCGGCGCATGGCATTCGGCATAACTGGCGCCGGGCGCGCCGCGCGCGATCAGGTCGAACGGCTCCAGCTGGTCGGCGGCCGGCCAGATCCGCGCCTCGATCTCGCCGCCGCCGGCCGGGTAGAACCCCATCCTGAGCAGGTTCAGTTCCGCCTTGGCGCCCAATCGGGCCAGCAGGGGCGCGTAGCTGCGCGCCAGGAAATGGAACGGCGGCGCGGCGGGGTTGTGCGTGCCGCCGCCCAGCGACAGGCGGCTGGGCCCGTTGGCCATCATCAGCGCCGGCCACAGCGTCTGCAGCAACAGCCCGCAGCTGCCCGCCGTGCCCAGATGGAAACGGTAGTCGCCCGCGCGCGGCTTGCCGGGCGCGAAGCTCAGCGATTGCGAATTCAGTTCCGCGCCCTGCACCTGCGCGCCGCTGATCTCGGCCGCGGCGATGACGCAGCCCAGGTGCTGGCGCATCAGGCCGGGCTTGGCGCGCCCGGCGCGGATGCGGTTCATGGAAAAAGGCTGGCCCGTGCACATGGACAGCGCCAGCGAAGTACGCAGCAGTTGGCCGCCGCCCTCCCCGGCGGCCCCATCGATCTCGATCACTTTTGTATCCTTCAAATCATTATTTCAAGCGGGCGCGGCATCGAAATGCAGCACCGCCTCGCGCAGGTAGCGATCCAGCCGCGCCAGGTCCGGCCGGTCGCCGGCGACGGGGACATGCGCCTGCGCCGACTCCAGCTCGCGCAGGATGAAGTCGTGCAGGCCCGGCCAGCGCGGGCTGGTGGCGGCCTCGCCCGCCCGCATCTTCACCGCCAGCAAGGCGTTGAGCTCTTCCAGCAGCGCCGGGTCGGTCACCATCTCGCTCGCCAGCTCGGCGAAGCGCATGGGCGGCGCGCCGCGCCCTTCCCGGATCCAGCGCGCCGCCAGCAGCGGCCGCAGCACGTACAGGTATTTCTTGTAGCGCACGACCTCGCCCAGCAGGTGCTCGCGCAGGTTCTTGCGGGCCATGGACACGTAATGGTGATAGCCGCGCACCAGCGAGAACTCCTCCTCGGCCAGCGCGCGCAGGCGCGGCGCCCAGGGTTCGACCGCCCGATAGACGATGGGCGAGCGCAGCCATTCCAGCAGCGTGGGATTGGAATCGCGCAGCAGGCCCAGCGTCTTGCGCAGGTCCCAGCCGTTGATGTCCAGATCGCCGCTGATCGGTTGCTCGATGACGTCGCGCCCGGGCAGCACGGTCAGATACCAGGGCAGCCGGTGCACGTAAACGAAGCGCACGTCGTAATCGCTGTCGGGCGAGGCAAAGCCCCAGCCCCGGCTGCCCGACTCGCAGGCGTACAGCACCGTCACCTGGTGCTGGCGCTCGATGTCCGCGAGTTTCTCGGCGATGAGCGCCCGCATGTCGTCCGACACCGGATGCGCGCTCAGGACGCTTTCCTGCTTCATGTTCCTCTCCTTGTGGAACGGGGCGTCCGCCCCACTCCGTCAACCTTTCACGCACACCACCTGTTTCAGGGTGTGCACCACTTCCACCAGATCGCGCTGCGCCGCCATGACGGCGTCGATGTCCTTGTAGGCCATCGGGATCTCGTCGATGACGTTGGCGTCCTTGCGGCATTCCACGCCTTCCGTCGCGCGCACCTGGTCTTCCACCGAAAACAGCTTCTTGGCCTTGGTGCGGCTCATGACGCGGCCGGCGCCGTGGCTGCAGCTTTCGAAGCTTTCCGGGTTGCCCAGGCCGCGCACGATGTAGCTGCGCGCGCCCATGCTGCCCGGGATGATGCCCAGCTCGCCGCGCTTGGCGCTGACCGCGCCCTTGCGGGTCACGAACACGTCCTCGCCGAAGTGGCGCTCGCGCTGCACGTAGTTGTGGTGGCAGTTCACCGCCTCCACGTGCGACTCGAAGGGCTTGGCGATGACCTTGCGCACGGTCGCGATCAGGTTGGCCATCATCACCTCGCGGTTGCGCAGCGCGAACTTCTGCGCCCACGACACCGCGCGCACATAATGGCCGAAATACTGGGCGCCTTCCTCGAAATAGGCCAGGTTCTCGTCCGGCAGGTTGCTCTGGTGGCGCTGCGCGTCCTTCTTGGCCAGCTCGATGAAGTGCGTGCCGATGGCGTTGCCCACGCCGCGCGAGCCCGAGTGCAGCATGAACCAGACGAAACCCGCCTCATCCAGGCAGACCTCGATGAAGTGGTTGCCCGTGCCCAGCGTGCCCAGGTGCTTGCGGTTGTTGGTGTTGCGCAGGCGCGGATGCAGCTCGCACAGCGCGTCGAACTCGTCGGCCAGCGTGGCCCAGACCTGGTCCACGGACACGGGCGGGTTCTCCCAGCTGCCCGTGTCGCGACGGCCGCGCGGCGCCGAGCCGTGCGGCACGGCCTGCTCGATGGCCGAGCGCAGCGGGCCCAGGTTGTCGGGCAGATCCTCGGCGCGCAGCGTGGTCTTGGCCGCCATCATGCCGCAGCCGATGTCCACGCCCACCGCCGCCGGAATGATGGCCTTGAGGGTCGGGATCACCGAACCGACGGTCGCGCCGATGCCCAGGTGCACGTCCGGCATGGCCGCGATGTGCTTGAACACGATGGGCAGGCGGGCGGCATTGGCCAGCTGGAGCTTGGCGTCGTCTTCGACGGGCACGCCCTTGGTCCACATTTTCACCGGCACGCCGCCGGCGACTTCTTCGATGTTGTAGTTCTGGTTCGTCATGTTGATCTTCTTTTTGCTGCTGAACAATTTACCGGCTTTCCAGGGAAAACCGTCTGGATGAGGATGAGGCCTTGCATGCCGCGCCAGGCCCGGGAAAGCCCCGGACCGGCCCGGCTGGAAAAAATGCGCGACCAGAGTGGCAGGACGTAGCCAGCGCCGGTTTCCCGGCTGGGGATTCGAACCCCGCGGCGCACCGATGTAGTCCTGCCGGCATTCGCGCGTAATCGATACTGTCTGTTCCTTCACTTCCGTTGCCTGTGGCGAGCAAGGGACGACTAGTTCATGAACGAGACGGACAGTTGGAAGATGTAGTCCCGTTCGCATTCGTCCAACCCGCCCCGGAGGATCCGCCCCCGGAGCAAGACGGTGCGCGACCAGATTGGCAAGACGTAGCCTGCTCCGGTTTCCCGGCCTGGGGATTTGAACCCCGTGGCATCCGATGTAGTCCTGCCGGCATTCGCGCGTAATCGATACTGCTTGTTCCTTGGGATCCGCCGGGCGCGCTATTGCACGCCCAGCGTCACCGCTTCAATCTCGCCGACCCAGTGGCCGGCGCCCATGCGCCCCTCGGCGAAGTTGGCGATCATCTCGAACACGGCGTCGGAAAAACCGCCCACGTTCAGGATGTCCGCGCGTTCCGCCGCCTGCGTGGTCGCATGCGGCTGGATGTCGATGCACACCAGCCGCGCGCCCGGGTTGCGCTGCTTGAGCGTCTCCCATTCACGCATGGTCGCGGTGGCGCCACTGCGCCGCGCATCCATCCAGGACTCGTTGTCCGAGACCAGGATCACCAGGTCCACCTGCGCCCGCTCGCGGTTCAGGCGAGCCAGCGGCGCGCTGCAGCTGGTGCCGCCGCCGCCGATGCCGGCCAGCTTCTGCGCGTTGGTCATGACCGAATCACGCGGATTCATGCGCAGGTCGACCACGTCGAAGTCGAACGGCAGCACACGCGCCCGGCGATTCTTGCGTAGCACGGCGGCGGCCACCAGGGCGGCCACGTCGACGCAGCGCACGGTCGACGTCGCCGAACCGGCCCAGCCCGTGACCGAGGAACGCATGGACCCCGACACGTCGGGACACACGACCACCCGCCCGTGCAGGCTGGGCACGTTGCCGATCGCCAGTTCCATCGCGTCCTGCAGCGCGTCCTGCACCACCGCCGGCACCGCCTCGCCCGCCGCCTTGAAGGCCGACATCAGCTGGTAAGGCAGCACCCGCGCCCGGGCCACGGCCTGCGGATCGCGCAGCTTGGCGGCGATGGCCTTGGCCATGCCCGGCTGCTCGAACACGCCGTGCCGCGCGAAGGTGTTCAGGTTCTGGCGCACCATCTGCCAGGATCCGGCCCGTGCGACCTGCGCCCACTGCGCCGGCGTCATGCCGAGCGCAGTCAGCATCTGGAACGGCACGTCCGGCGGCTCGCCCGTGGCATCGCGCTTGAAGCGTTCGAACGCCCGCGTCGCGGGCGGCAGCGCGGCCTCGTCATGGGGCTTGCCGATCAGCCAGGCGAACCAGGCCGCGCACCAGGCCTCGGCGGGCTTGGGATGCACCATCTTGACCACGTCCGCCAGCGAAGGCGCATTGCCCACGGCCGCGTTCAGCAGCTGCTTTTCGGTGGCCTCCAGCAGCCAGCGCTGCACCAGCTTCTTGGGCCGCGTGCCCAGCGACTTGCGCCCCACGGCGCCGCTGCGCAGGATCTGCACGAAGTTGCGCAGCATCTTGCCGCTGTCGATCACGCGCGGAAACACCTGCGCCAGCAGCTCCAGGTCGCGCACCGCCAGGATCGCGGCCAGCAAGGCCGGCATGTCCTTCATATGGCCGGACTCGCGGGCGTACACCGCCGTCCTGGCCACGAAGGCCGGATCCACCTCGGCCGCCAGCGTCATCACGCGATCCAGTTGATCTTGCGCCTGGGCGTAGAACGTCTGACGCAGGCAGCCGGTGGCGGCGAGCTGGGCCAGCTGGTGGCGCGGGCTGAACGCATAGGCCGGCGCCAGTTCGTTATTGGTATCCAGGGCCGCCGGCAGCATCGCGCCGCGCTGGGACTGGAAGAGTTGCGTGTTGACCATGGAGCATTCTCCTTCTTGCATACGATTTGTCGTCTACGCCTCTCCTTATGCAAAGGGCGTGCCAGCTTTTAGGCCAGCGCTGGAAAAATCCTCCAAGCCATTGATTTTCAAAAGATTAAATATTTTTCGCAGCGATCAACAAAATCCAGGCTGATGCTTCACTTCTGATTTGTATAGAATATTAGCTAGTCATTTATCTAATCAGCTAGCCCGACCCATGCAAAAGAAGAACGTCGTCATCGGCTTCCTGGGCACCCAGCTGGATGCCGGCCAGGGCGCGGGCCGCTGGTCGAAATGGCGGCCCACGGTATCGCTGGTCCAGCACGAGGACACGCTGATCGACCGGCTGGAGCTGTTCTATCCAACGCGCCACCAGGCCCTGGCGCGGCTGGTGGAGCAGGACATCGCCAATCTGTCGCCCGACACCGTCGTGAATCTGATCCCGATGGACTTCGCCGATCCCTGGGACTTCGGCGAGATGTACGCGGCGCTGTACGACTGGACGCGCGGCTACCGCTTCGATCCCGAGCGCGAGCAGTATTGGGCGCACATCACCACCGGCACCCACGTCGCGCAGATCTGCATGTTCCTGATGGTGGAATCGCGCACCATTCCCGGCGTGCTGTTGCAGACATCCCCTCCCAGGAAGCAGGCGGGCGAGAGTCCCGGCAAGTACACGCTGATCGACCTGGACCTGTCGCGCTACGACGTGCTGGCCCGCCGCTTCAGCCAGGCGCGGGACGACGCGCTGGAATTCCTCAAGAGTGGCATTCCCACGCGCAACAGGGCCTTCAACAGGCTGATCGAAGAGATCGAACGAGTGGCGGTGCGCTCGCAGGCGCCCATCCTGCTGACCGGCCCCACCGGCGCGGGCAAGTCGCATCTGGCTCGGCGCATGTACGAACTGAAGAAATCCCGCCATCAGGTCCAGGGCGAGTTCGTCGAGGTCAATTGCGCCACGCTGCGCGGCGACGGCGCCGCCTCGACGCTGTTCGGCCACAAGAAAGGCGCCTTCACCGGCGCGGCCGCTGACCGGGCCGGCCTGCTGCGCACCGCCCACCAGGGCGTGCTGTTCCTGGACGAGATCGGCGAACTGGGCCTGGACGAACAGGCCATGCTGCTCAAGGCCGTTGAAGAAAAGCGCTTCCTGCCCATGGGCAGCGACCGCGAGACCAGCAGCGATTTCCAGCTGATCGCCGGCACCCACCGCGACCTGCGCGTGGATGTGGCGCAGGGGCGTTTCCGCGAAGACCTGTATGCGCGCATCAACCTCTGGTCCTATGCCCTGCCCGGCCTGGCGCAGCGACCCGAGGACATCGAGCCCAACGTCGATCACCTGCTGATGCGATCCGCCGAGGAAACCGGCGCCGTGGTCCGCTTCAATGCCGAGGCGCGGACGCGCTACCTGAAATTCGCCAAGTCGGCCGAGGCCAAATGGACCGGCAACTTCCGCGACCTGTCGGCCAGCGTGACACGGCTGGCGACGCTGGCCGACGGCGGACGCATTCCGGTTGAGCTGGTCGACGCCGAGATCCAGCGCCTGCACTGGCTGTGGCAGCGCGGCGCGCCCACGGGCAACGACGGCGGCAAGATCCGCCTGGACGCCGTGCTGCCCGACGGCGCGGCCGACGCGCTGGACCTGTTCGACCGCATGCAGCTGGAAGCCGTCATCGGCGTGTGCCGGGAATCGGACTCGCTATCCGAGGCGGGCCGCAAGCTCTATGACCGCTCGCGCACCCAGCGCACGGTGGTCAATGACGCCGACCGGCTGCGCAAGTACCTGCTGAAGTTCGGCTTGAACTGGGAAAGCGTTTCTGGCCGGGAAGGCTGAAGCCGGCCGGGTTCCACCAAATACAAGGCCCCGGGACAGCGCGCCGCCCCGGGGCCGGACCTGAATACGTCCGGACTCAGCCGGCCTGCTCTTCCTGCGGCCAGTCGCGCAGCACCGGCGCGTCCGGCGCGCCCGGGCCGACCTCGCGCAGATGGTCATGCTGCAACAGCGCCATGCGATAGGCATCGCGATAGGCGCCGTTGGAGAAGAACTCCTCCTTCAGCAGGCCCTCGATGCGAAAGCCGCAACGCTCATAGATATGGACGGCGGCGGCATTGTCCTTGTCCACCACCAGGTAGACCTTGTGCAGGTTCAACACGCGAAAGGCATAGCCCACCGCGATGCGCGTGGCCGCCTTGGCGTAGCCGCGCCCCTGGTAGCTGGGTGCGATGATGATCTGGAATTCCGCGCGGCGGTGGATATAGTCGATCTCGACCAGCTCGACCAGCCCGGCCGGCTCGCCGGTGTCGCGCTCGATGATGAAGCGCCGCTCGTTCTGGTCGTGCAGGTGGCGGTCGTACAGCGCGACCAGTTCGTCGTAAGCCTCGTAGGGCTCCTCGAACCAGTACCGCATGATGACGTCGTTGTTGTTGATCTTGTGCACGAAGTGCAGGTCGCCGCGCTCCAGCGGGCGGATCTTGATATCGGACATGACCGACATGATGAGTACCTCCGGGTGTGCCTGGATCTTATCCGAAGCGGGCAATATCTGCCTCGAAACGGCCTGATACCGCCATTTCCGCACCAGCATCAGCCATGGGTGGCGCTTTCCAGCGCATTGTTCCCGGAATGCCGCGTCATTGGCCGGTCTTGGCCTTGCCTCCCTTGCCCGCCCCGCCCTCGCTGAAGGCCGGCAGCCGCAGTTCGATGCGGCGCATCAGCTCGTTCGCCGCCGACGACAGCGGCCGGCCCAGCCGCAGCAGCGCCTGGCATTCCGGCGCGCTCAGGATCGGATGCGCGATGGGCAGGGCCACCAGCTCGCCGCTGGCCACTTCGTGATGCACGCCCAGGTTGGGCATCAGCGTCACGCCGGCGCCGCTCATCGCGTACTGCTTGAGCACGCGCAGCGAGTTGGTGGTCAGGCTGGGCGTCAGGTGGATGCGCTCGGTGAACTCCAACAGATCCACCGCCTGCCTCAAACCGTAGGGCGCGGACATCAGCGCGAAGGGATACGGCAGGATGTCGGCGATGGTCAGCGGCGCGCCATGGCGCGCCAGCGCATGGTCCGGACGGGTCAGCAGGCAGACCGGGTGCTTGCGGCTGGCGCGGCAGCGCAGGCGCGGATCCACCGGCGGGTTGTAGGCCAGGCCGATATGGGCGGCGTCCGAGGCCACGGCCTCCACCACCTCGTTGACCGAGCCGACGTTGACGCTGATATTGATGCGCGGATGCTCGATGCAGAACGGGCCGACCACATGCTCCATCAGGCTGTCGATGAAGCCCTCGCTGATCATCAGTTGCACGCTGCCGCGCTGCATGCCGCGCAGTTCCTGCAGCCGCGCGCCCAGATGCTCCTGCTGCGCGCGGCAGGCGCGGTAGTACTCCAGCAGCATGTCCGCCGCCTCGGTCGGCGTCAATCCGCGCGAGCGGCGCTCGAACAGCGCCACGCCCAGCTCCTTCTCCAGCAGCTGGATCTGGCGGCTGACCACCGAGGCCGCCGTGTCCAGCTTCTCGGCCGCGCCGCGCACCGAGCCGCAGGCGACCACCTCATGGAAGTAGCGCAAGCGGCCCTGGCTGATTTCCTGCATATCGATTCCTTTCCCAATCGTTGCCCTATCAGCAACGATAATTCATATTCCAGGTCATTGCTTCGAACACACTGCCCTTCCGATAATTGCGCCTCCACGGCCCCTCCGGCGCCGAGGCTACCTTTATCGACCGCGGGCGCAGACCCGCGCAGGAGACATGCAATGCCCCATCCCGCCACGCCGGGCGCCGACCCGCGCCTGGGACCGCTGTACCGCAAGATCACATGGCGTCTGCTGCCGTTCTTGTTGCTGTGCTACGTCTTTGCCTACCTGGACCGCATCAACATCGGCTTCGCCAAGCTGCAGATGCAGCAGGACATCGGCATCTCCGACGCCGTCTATGGACTGGGCGCCGGCATCTTCTTCCTGGGCTACGTGATGTTCGAGGTGCCCAGCAACCTGCTGCTGGCCCGCATCGGCGCGCGCCGCACCATCAGCCGCATCATGGTGCTGTGGGGCCTGACCTCGGCGTCCATGCTGTTCGTGCAGGGGGAATGGAGCTTCTACGTGCTGCGCTTCATGCTCGGCGTGTTCGAGGCCGGCTTCGCGCCCGGCATGATCTTCTACCTGACCTACTGGTATTCGCAGTCGCGCATGGCGGGCGTCATGGCGGTGGTGATGCTGGCCGGCCCCATCGGCGGCATCGTCGGCGGCCCGGTGTCGGCCTGGATCATGACGGCCTTCTCCGGCGCGCACGGCCTGGACGGCTGGCAATGGATGTTCCTGCTGGAAGGCCTGCCCTGTGTGCTGATCGGCATCGTCGCCTACCGCTACCTGGACGACAAGCCCGCCCAGGCCAAGTGGCTCAGCGCCGAGGAAAAGGCGCTGCTGGCCGCCGACCTGGACGCGCGCTCGGGCCAGCAGAAGCACGCCTTCCGCCAGGTGCTGCGCGACCCCGCCATCTACGGCATGGCGCTGACCTACTTCTGCCTGATCTGCGGCATCTATGCGGTCAGCTTCTGGTTGCCCACGCTGCTCAAGCTGGCCGGCGTGAAGGACACCATGGAAATCGGCCTGTACTCGGCCGTGCCCTATATCGCCGCGGCCGCCTTCATGCTGCTGTTCGCGCGCAGTTCCGACCGCATGCAGGAACGCCGCTGGCACACGCTGGTGCCCGCCCTGCTGGCCGGCGTCGCCCTGTGCGTGGCCACCACCGCGCCGACCCAGTTCGCGCTGTCGCTGGCCGCCATCACGCTGGCCACCGGCTTCATGTGGGCTTCCTACACGGTATTCTGGGCGATTCCGTCGCAGTACCTGAAGGGCGAGGCCGCCGCCGGCGGCATCGCGCTGATCAACAGCATCGGCCTGTTGGGAGGCTTCCTCAGCCCGTCCATCATCGGCTGGGTCAAGGAATCGACCGGCTCGCTGGCCGGCGGCCTGTACGCGATCTCCGCCCTGCTGGTAGCCGGCGCCCTGCTGCTGCTGGTCAACCGCCCGTCCCAATCCGCGCACGCGACCGCGCGCGCCTGAACGCCACGACAGGAAACCCATCATGCACATCCTGGTTGCCGGATTCCAGCACGAAACCAATACCTTCGCGCCGTCCAAGGCCGGCTACGACAACTTCGTCCGCGGCGAGGGCTTTCCCGCCATGGTGCGCGGCGAGGCCATGCTGGCGCTGCGGCAGGTGAACATCCCCGCCGGCGGCTTCATCAACGCCGTCGTGGCGCAGGGCCACACGGTGCGCACCGTGATCTGGGCCGGCGCCAGCCCGTCCGCCCACGTCACCACCGACGCCTATGAGCGCATCGCCGGCGAGATCGTCGAGGCGGCGCGCGAAGGCGGCTACGACGCCGTCTACCTGGACCTGCACGGCGCCATGGTCGCCGAGCACCTGGACGACGGCGAAGGCGAGCTGCTGGCGCGCGTGCGCCAGGCCGTCGGCCCGGCCGTGCCCGTCATCGCCAGCCTGGACCTGCACGCCAACGTCACCGCCCAGATGCTGGGCGAGGCCGACGGCCTGGCCGCCTTCCGCACCTATCCGCACGTGGACATGGCCGACACCGGCGAGCACGCCGCCCGCCTGCTGCTGGCCCGCCTCGAAGCCGGCGCCAACTGGCACCGCGCCGAGCGCCGCCTGCCCTTCCTGATCCCGATCAACGGCATGTGCACCCTGTTGCAGCCATCGCGCGGCGTCTACGAGGAACTGGCGCAGCTGGAACAGGCGCCGGGCGTGGTGTCGATCTCCTTCGCGCCGGGCTTCCCCGCCGCCGACTTCGACGAATGCGGCCCGGTGGTCTGGGCCTACGGCACCGACGCGGCCGCCGCCGAACAGGCCGCCGAGACGCTGTACCAGCGCGTGCTGGCGCTGGAACCGCAATGGTCGCCCGACTTCCTGGAACCCGCCGAGGCCGTGCGCCGCGCCCAGGCCCTGGCCGCCGGCGCCTCGCGCCCGGTGGTCATCGCCGACACGCAGGACAATCCCGGCGCGGGCGGCGACGCCAACACCACCGGCATGCTGCGCGCGCTGGTCGAGGCCGACGCGCAGAACGCCGCGCTGGGCCTGTTCTACGACCCCGAAGTGGTGGGACAGGCAGTGGCCGCCGGCGTCGGCGCCAGGCTGCGCCTGCGCCTGGGCGGGCAATCCGGCGTGGCCGGCGACGGCCCCTTCGAAGGCGAGTTCACGGTCGAGACGCTTTCGCCGGGCCGGCTGCGCTTTGACGGCCCCATGATGAACGGCATGGACGTGGACCTGGGCGCCGTGGCCACGCTGCGCATCGGCGGCGTGCGCGTGGTGGTCAGCGCCACCAAGACGCAGATGCTGGACCGCAACCTGTTCCGCGTCGGCGGCGTGCAGCCCGAAGAGATGTCCATCCTGGTGGTGAAAAGCTCGGTGCACTTCCGCGCCGACTTCCAGCCCATCGCGCACGAAGTGCTGGTGGCCAAGGCCCCCGGCCCCATGCAGGCCGACCCCGCCGACCTGCCTTGGACGCGTCTGCGTCCCGGCATCCGCGTCAAGCCGCTGGGCCGCGCCTTCGCCGGCTGAACGGCATGCGCCCGCGCCGGCACGAAGCCGGACGCGGGCGCATGATGTCTTGCGCGGACCCTGCCGCCCCCGGCCTCGTGTCGCGGGGCGGTTTGCTTTCAGGATCCGGCTTTAAGGGGCTGGCTTCAAGGTTCCAGCTTCAAGGGCCTGGCTTTAGAAGTCGTGCCTCAAGGGCTTTACTTCAGCTTGACCTGCTGCGGAGTCACGAAGTCCTCCAGCGACAGTCCCTTTTCCTTGAGGATCGCCTCCAGCAGCGGCTGGAGCTTGCCCAGGCTTTCCTGCACCGTCTCGCGCACGGTGTCCACCACCACCTGGGTGCCGCGCTCGATCTCGATGTTGACGGCGTCGCCGACCTGCTTGTCCTCGAACACCGTCATCCGGCGCGTCTCGGGAATCAGCCAGACCTCGAACCAGCCTTCGGCGCGGTTGACCTCGGACACGGTCAGGCTGGCGCCGTTGATGGCGATATAGCCCTTGGCGAATACGTACTTGCGGAAGTCCTCGGGAATGCTGAAGCGCATCAGCCGGTTCGTGTCCGACGACTTGACCATCACCACTTCAGACGTGAAGTCCACGTGCCCCGACAGCGGATGCCCGCCAATCTCGGCGCCGTCCTTGGCCGCGCGCTCGACGTTGGCGCGGTCGCCTTCCTGATAGGCGCCCAGCGTGGTGATGGCCAGGCTTTGCAACATGACATCAAAGGTGGCCTGGTCCGGGCCCGTCAGCTCGGTCACGGTCAGGCAGACCCCGTCGGTGGACACGCTGGCGCCCACCGCCAGATCGGTGCAGAAACCCGGCGGGAAATCGAGCGTGAAAGTGCGCAGGCCCTCGCGGTCGGCGATCTTGGCGATCTTCGCGGTGCCTTGGACTATGCCTGTGAACATACGAATCCTGATGCGGGGCGCGGCGCGCCCGTGAAACAAAACATCAACGTTAACCGATATTTGGCTTCAGGCCGGGTGATGTCCCTGGTGGCGGCGGGGACGGCGGCGAATGGGCATAAGCAGAGCAGCCCATCGGAACACTCATAGTCTTGACTGCCTATGCGGCAGCGAACTCGCGCAGCCATTCGACGCGCGCGGCCGTCTTTTTCTAAGCTGCCTATGCGGCAGCGAATCCCTGCGACAGTCCGCGTATCGCCTGCAGCTTTTTCTAAGCTGCCTATACGGCAGCGAACTTGGTCAGCGCCATGGCTGGGCTTTCGTCCTGTTTCTAAGCTGCCTATACGGCAGCGAACCTGCGCGCCGTCGGACACATCGTCTTTGCGAATTTCTAAGCTGCCTATACGGCAGCGAACCTGTGATCCTGGACCCGAAGGTCGGAGACATTTTTCTAAGCTGCCTATACGGCAGCGAACCTCGGGATCACAGACCCGGTCAAGCTTGATGATTTCTAAGCTGCCTATACGGCAGCGAACGGCTCGGGCTCGACGTGCGTGGCCGCGCGCCATTTCTAAGCTGCCTATACGGCAGCGAACACAAGCCGACCCGATGTGGGGCCTTTCTTGATTTTCTAAGCTGCCTATACGGCAGCGAACATAGCCGCATGCACCGCCGGGCATGTTGGACATTTCTAAGCTGCCTATACGGCAGCGAACCTCCCAATCGTTCCCGTCATTGCACCGGATCATTTCTAAGCTGCCTATACGGCAGCGAACCACGGAGGCGGACAGCTGGCAGCCATTCAACCATTTCTAAGCTGCCTATACGGCAGCGAACATGAGAGAGTTCCCGAATTCACGGGTTTCGCTTTTCTAAGCTGCCTATACGGCAGCGAACTATCGCTATCGCCCGCTCCACCGCTTTTTGTTTTTCTAAGCTGCCTATACGGCAGCGAACCCGTCGGGGACTGCTCCGAGCCTTGTGTCTACTTTCTAAGCTGCCTATACGGCAGCGAACCGTAAAAAAGCCCGCGCTCGGCGGGCTATTCATTTCTAAGCTGCCTATACGGCAGCGAACCCCCGAAACGCTCAATCGGGATCTCGGGCGATTTTCTAAGCTGCCTATACGGCAGCGAACGCGTAAGCGCATGCGCGACACCCTGGACGCCCTTTTCTAAGCTGCCTATACGGCAGCGAACTGTGCATCAAACTCCACAGCCGCTTGATTCTAAAGAAAAAACCACTCCCCGGGTTCCAAACACCCAAATTTTCACCTCTTCCGTAAGTCCTTGATTTTTATGGCGCCGTTAAATCCCACAAAAAAAGGGTTCGGCGCATGCAGTCCTTCCACATCAGGATCCACGCCCCTGCCCGGCAGTCTTCCGCAATACTGTGGAACATTCTCGCCCTCGCCAAAACCGCCTGGGTCGGCCCGCAGCCATGCCCGCATCCCGTCACAACAAATAGCGCACCCCTCTCCCGAAAAGACAGGACGCGTACAGGCCGATGAAGAGTCGGCGCACGTGTCTCCCCAAAACAAAAAAACCGAGGCCGCGCACCCGGCGCGGCCTCGGCCTTGCTACAAAAACCACGCCAACGCGTCAGTGCTTGATCGCGATCGTCTTCAAGGTCGTGAAGCCATACAGCGCCTCGAACCCCTTCTCGCGGCCATAACCCGACTGGCGCGAACCGCCGAACGGCAGTTCCACCCCACCGCCCGCGCCGTAGTTATTGACGAAGACCTGGCCGGCACGCAGCTGGCGGGCCAGGCGCAGCTGGCGGGCGCCGTCGCGCGTCCAGACGCCGGCGACCAGGCCGTAAAGCGTGCCATTGGCCAGCGCGACCGCTTCCTCTTCGGTGTCGAAGGCCATGGCGGCCAGCACCGGGCCGAACACTTCCTCCTGCGCCAGGCGGCTGTTCGGCGGCACGTCGCGGAACAGCACCGGCACCTGGTAGTAGCCGGACGCGGACGCGCCGTCCTTGAGCTTGCCGCGCGCCGCCACCTTCAGGCCCTCGGCCTCGGCTTCGGCGACGAAGCCGCGCACGCGGTCGTGCTGGCGGGCGCTGATCAGCGGGCCCACGTCCAGGTCCTGCGCCGCCGGGCCGGTCACGGTGGCGGCGAAGGCCTCGGACAGGCGCTTGAGCACGGTTTCGTACACGCCGCGCTGGATCAGCACGCGGCTGCCGGCCGAGCAGGTCTGGCCGGCGTTCTGGATGATGGCGGCCAGCAGCACCGGCATGGCGGCGTCCAGGTCGGCGTCGTCGAACACGATCTGCGGCGACTTGCCGCCCAGTTCCAGCGTGACGGGCACGTGGTTGTCGGCGGCGGCGTGCGCCACCATCTTGCCGGTCTGCGGCGAGCCGGTGAAGGAGATGTGATCGATGCCCGGATGGGCCGACAGCGCCGCGCCGGCCTCGTGGCCGTAGCCGGTGACGATGTTCAGCGCGCCGGCCGGCAGGCCGGCCTCGGCCGCGATCTCGGCCAGCTTGAGCAGGGACAGGCAGGCATCCTCGGCCGGCTTGACCACGCAGGCGTTGCCGGCGGCCAGCGCCGCGCCCACGCTGCGGCCGAAGATCTGCAGCGGATAGTTCCAGGGCACGATGTGGCCGGTCACGCCATGCGCCTCGCGCACGGTCAGCACGGTGAAGCCGGGGTTGTAGGGAATGGTCTGGCCGTGCAGCTTGTCGACCGCGCCGGCGTAGAACTCGAAGTAGCGGGCCACGGCGGCGGCGTCGGCGCGCGCCTGCTTGATGGGCTTGCCGGTGTCGGCCGATTCCAGTTGCGCCAGTTCTTCCTGGCGGTCGAGCAGCGCGAAGGCGATGCGCATCAGCAGACGGCTGCGGGCGGCCGGCGCCATCTGCCCCCACTCGCCCTCGAACGCCGCGCGCGCCGCGCCCACGGCGCGGTCCACGTCTTCCTGGCCCGAGCGCGCGATCGTCTCGAACTGCTGACCGTCGGACGGGTTCAGCACGGGAATGGTGTCACCGGTGGCGGCGGCCACCCATTGATTGGCGATGAAGTTCTTTTGGCTCACGATGTGCGCAGTAAAGTGGCGGCCGGACGGCCAGTTGCTGAAATGGCTGGCGGCTGCGCCGCCGAGTCTCCCGGGCGTCTCCGGCGGGAGCCGGAAACGCGGCCCGCGCGTCGATCGCACAGGCCTTGTGATTTGATGGAAAATTACGGGAGCGCCCGACAACTTGTCAATTGCATTGACAGCTTTTGTCCCAAGCTTCAGGAATTTTCTAGCCCGACTCGGGTTATCCCTAGGATTGCGCGCCCCCGCGCCGCGCCGGTCTTGTCAACGCGCATGACAAGCCGCAAGCCCAGACAGAAGGAGCGCAGCGATGAGCAACACGCGTGACCCGCAGCTCGATGCCCTGCTGCAGGCCGCCAGCCGGCCCAGGCCCGAACTGGATGCGCTGGCCGAGGTCGCGTCCGGCCTGGGCTATGTGCGCGCCGAGCGCTTCGCCGAACACGTCTACGAGAGCCTGTTCTACGCCATCGCCACCGGCAAGATCGCGCCGGGCAGCAAGCTGCCCGCCGAGCTGGAACTGGCCGCGCTGTTTGACGTGTCGCGCCCGGTCGTGCGCCAGGCGCTGGACCGGCTGCGCGAGGACCAGCTGGTGGACTCGCGGCGCGGCTCGGGCACCTATGTGCGCGCCAAGCCCGACCTGATGGGCGGCATGCCCGCGGTCGACCCGGCCCGGCGCGTCGGCCACATCCTGGAAGGGCTGGAGCTGCGCATGGTGATCGAGCCCGAGTGCGCCTATTTCGCGGCCCTGCGCCGCAGCGAACGCGATCTGCAGGAAATGGAACGCATGCTGGCCGGCTACGAGGATGCGGACGCGTCCGGCAACATCGCCCACCACCACGACTTCGGCTTTCATCGCGCCATCGCCGCCGCCACCGGCAACCAGCGCTTCGTGCAGGTGCTCAAGTCGCTGGAGTACGACGTCAGCCACGCGGTCAACGTGATGCGGCAGCTGGTCCATATCGAACCCTGGAAGCGCACCCGCGCCGCCATCGACGAACACCGCCAGATCTACCGCTTGATCCGCGAGCAGGACGCAGAGGGCGCGCGCAACATCATGCGCTCGCACATCGAGAAGGCCCGCAGCCGGATGCTCAACAGCGGGCCGGAACAGTAGGCGTCGCCGCGACGCACAGTGTTACGAAAAAACTGTGCGGATTCACATGCCCTGAAACGTCTATAGGTATGGACCGGGAAATCCCCCGGCCTCGCCGGCGGTTCGCGCACGCCGCCGGCCAGCCCAACGGACGGAGTGGCGCCTTGCAATCCTCGGACAAACCCAGCACCGGCACGATGGACGCCAACGGTCGTCGGCCCTGGCTCGGCGCTTCGGCGCCGGACTCGTCGCCCGCCGCCGCCCCGCCCAGCCTGCGCTGGCGCGGCCCGTGGCGGACCTGGCTGTTGCTGTCCTGGGCGATCTGCACGCTGGCCTCGCCCACCTTCGCCTTCGTCGTCGTTTTGCTCTGCATCGATGCCCGCAGCGACAACCCGTATTTCTGGTGGTCGCTGCCCCTCATCGTCGCCGCCGGCAATGCCGTCGCGATCCTGCGCACCCACTATCGTCATGGCCGCCGTGGCTATGCCGACCGCGCCGCGCTGGCGCGCCAGCATGCCGCCACCGCCCAGGCCACGGCCGGCGCCCTGTTCCTGGCGGCGGGCGCCGCCTCGGGGCTGCTGCCGGAACTGGCCGCAATGTTGCTGGGCACACGGGACGCCGGACCGGCCGCCCTGGGCGGGATCGCGCTCGCCATGGGATTCGGCGTGGCCTCGCATGTGCATGCCGGAGCGCTGCATGCCTGGCTGGCCTTTCGCGAACCGGCCGCCGCCATGGCGGCGCCGGCCAGCGCGCGCTGACGGCGGCTCGAAGCCGCCTGGGAACCGTCATCTAGCGCGCCTTGAGCGCGGGTCGACGTCACCATCAGTACAGCATCGCGCATCCGCGCCAGGCGCCGCCACGCCGGCGCACAAGCGCGCGTCAAGCCTGCGCCCGCGCGCCGCACTGTCCGCAGAAACTCGCGCCGGGCGCAAGCGTCGCCCGGCATTGCGCGCACGCGGCCGGCGTCAGCGATGCACCGCATTGCGCGCAGAACCGACCGCCCGCGGCCTGCGCCGCGCCGCAAGCGCCGCAGGCAAGCGCGGCCTGGCGGGGTTGAGGATTCAGGTTCGGATCACCGTAGGATCCGTTCTGGCCGTGCCGGTTGCCGTGTGAACCGTAGCCGTGACGGCTGCCATGGCCGCCTCCCAAGAGATGCTTCAGTATGCCCATGTCGGACTCCAAATCGCCTTGCGGCATTGACCTGGGCTTGATTGAAAAGCCTGAAGTTACTTTAGAGTCAAACATCACCGGCACATTGGGCAGGCGTCCGCAGGCCTCATCCTTACTTCCTGCAGATGAGCAAGGCCAGGCAAATCATGCCGATCAGGGTTCCTCCGATGGCGAAAGCGGCGCGCTCTGCACGCTCGGATTCAATCAGCAGCCCAAGGGCGCAGGCCGCCAACAACAAAGAAATCAAGAGTCCCAGAAGGAATGGACGCCAACTTCGACGCGCCGAATTCGAAGCCGCACGCCAAGCACACTTCAGCTTGTTCATGGAGATTTCGAGAAAATTAGTGCCGGATGATTGATGCTAGCAAATGTTTCACTGACGGAAAACAATTTTCCAGAAAAGCGGACAATCGCCGCGATATACGCATCATGACGAATGGCCGACGGCGACGGACCCGCCGTCGCGCAGACCCGACGCATGGAAACATCAGACGCGCAACTCCATGCACAAACATGCCTCGCGGACAACATCCCAAGACATGGCCACGCAGCCCCCGGCGATCCTTGCGGGCCAAGAAGAATCCGTCCTCGATTACCGGCATTTTGCGAGCGATCCGAATTGTGCTGCGTGCCGCCCGCAATCAAGATCGCAGATCCCCTGGACCACTCGGGCGCAGAGCCAGCAACGTCATCCTTCTCGCAGGCACAAGGACACAGGCTCCCGATAAAACTTATATATACGAATAAAACTTATTATTTACTTATAGTTTTGTACAATGAACGCGATCCTCTGGACTCAGAAAGCGGCGAAGCAATTACGCAAGTTGGACCACCAGCACCAGGTAACCATCCGGGATGGCGTAGAGACGCTGAAGGCCATGCCTGCCTGCCAGAACGTCAAGGCCCTCACAAATCATCGGCACGGCTACCGCCTACGGATTGGCAACTACCGCGTCCTGTTCAATTGGGATGGCGCCATCAAGGTTGTCGAGATTGAGGAAGTGAGAAAACGCGATGAACATGCCTACTAACATCCAGATCATCAACGGCCCCGGCGGCGAACCCGCTTTTGTCGTCATCCCCTATACAGACTATGTCGCGTCCCGCAACACCGAGAAGAGCATGATTCCTCATGATGTGATCAGCCGCAGCGTCGACGGCGCCACACCGGTCCGCGCCTGGCGAGAGCACCTCGGTTTGACCCAGGCCGACGTGGCCGAGCGGCTGGGCATCAGTCAATCCGCCTATGCGCAACAGGAAAGCAGCAGCCGGCTACGCAAGGCAAGCCGCGAGAAAATTGCCGCCGCGCTGGGCATTGAAGCGGCGCAACTGGACTTTTGAGGCGTCAAGAAAAGACGCTCAACCAAACCGATCCTGCGTCCCCCTGATGACCGGGGTAATGAATCTCCGCATACATGGTGTTCGCGTGGAACGAGAACTCCCGCTGATACCATGATGGGTATCCATCACGACAAGCATGCCCCGCTCACAGCGGTCCCACGCAGGTGCTCGCAGGAGCAGATCGAGCGCACAATCAGGCAGCGCATCCGTGTAAACACCTGAAGTCAAAAGAAAATTCGTATCCCATGAAACTAGCCACCTGGAACGTCAACTCCCTTAACGTGCGCCTGCCCCAGGTGCTGGACTGGCTGGCCGCCAATCCGGTCGACGCGCTGTGCCTGCAGGAACTGAAGCTCACCGACGACAAATTCCCGGAAGCCGCCTTCACCGAGGCCGGCTATCACGCCGTCTGGGCCGGCCAGAAGACCTACAACGGCGTCGCCATCCTGTCGCGCGCGCCCGGCGCCGGCATGGTGCGCAACATCCCCGGCTTCGAGGACCCGCAGCAGCGCGTGCTGGCGCTGACGCTGCCCAGCCCGGACGGCGACGTCCGCGTGGTCTGCGCCTATTGCCCCAACGGCCAGAGCGTGGGTTCCGACAAATACGAGTACAAGCTGGCCTGGTTCGAGGGCATGCGCAAGTGGCTGGCCGACGAGATCGGCCAATACCCGCGCCTGGCCGTGCTGGGCGACTACAACGTCGCGCCGGCCGACGAGGACGTGCACAACCCGGAAAAGTGGGAAGGCCAGGTGCTGGTGTCCGAACCCGAGCGCAACGCCTTCCGCGCCCTGCTCGACCTGGGCCTGACCGATTCCTTCCGCCTGTTCCCGCAGCCCGAGAAGTCCTTCAGCTGGTGGGATTACCGCCAGTTCGGCTTCCGCCGCAATGCCGGCCTGCGCATCGACCATGTGCTGCTGTCGGCGCCGCTGGTCAAGCGCTGCGTGGCCTGCGACATCGACAAGGAACCGCGCCGCAACGAACAGCCCTCGGACCACGCGCCGGTGATCGCCACGCTGTCCTTCGAATAAGAATTTCCAGCGTTTTTGCACAGCGCGGGAATTTTCCTGTATAGTTTCGGTCTTGCTTGATTTGGGGCGGTAGCTCAGCTGGGAGAGCGTCGCGTTCGCAATGCGAAGGTCGGGAGTTCGATCCTCCTCCGCTCCACCAAATTCCAGACAAAAAAGCCTTGGATACACACTGTGTTCCGAGGCTTTTTTGTATCTGCAAGCGCGTAATCTGCAAGCTCATCAATTCGCTCGACTGCACAGGCCAGGCGACCAGCATCTGGCGTCGCCCGCCTCTTTCCCCATGCGCCACGCCGACTTCGACCAACGTCTCGCCTCCCTTGATGCCCTGCCCGTGCATCGCGGCCGGCTCATGCGCGTCTGGCTGCAAGGCCAGCCGCTGGACCAGGGCACGCGGCGGCGCGACTCCCAGCACTTCCTGCCGCTGGCGCTGCGCAACGCCGTGCCCGCCCTGACGGCGGAGCTGGACGATCTGGCCCGCGTCCGATCCGAGCATGCCGGCAACGATGGCTCGCGCCTGCTGGTCGAATTGGCCGACGGGCAGATGGTGGAAAGCGTGCTGCTGCCGCGCGATGGGCTTTGCGTCTCGACGCAGGTCGGCTGCGCGGTGGGCTGTCGCTTCTGCATGACCGGCAAGAGCGGCCTGATCCGGCAGGTCAGCAGCATGGAGATCCTGGCCCAGGTGGTGCTGGCGCGGCGCATGCGCGCGGTGAAGAAGGTGGTCTTCATGGGCATGGGCGAGCCGGCGCACAATCTCGAGAACGTGCTCGAAGCCATCGATCTGCTCGGCACCGAGGGCGGCATCGGCCACAAGAACCTGGTGTTCTCGACGGTGGGCGACCCGCGCGTGTTCGAGGCGCTGCCCCGGCAGCGCATCAAGCCCGCGCTGGCGCTGTCGCTACACACGACCAAGGCGGAACTGCGCGCGCACCTGTTGCCGCGCGCGCCGAGAATCGCGCCCGAAGCGCTGGTCGAACTCGGCGAACAGTACGCCCGCGACACGGGCTATCCGATCCAGTATCAATGGACGCTGCTCAAGGGCGTCAACGACGGCGACGACGAGCTCGACGCCATCGTGCGCCTGCTCAAGGGCAAGTACGGCGTGCTCAACGTCATTCCCTTCAACAGCCTGGAAGGCGATGATTACGAGCGCCCCGATCCCGAGCGCATCCGCGAGATCGTCCGCAGCCTGCACAGCCGTGGCGTGCTGACCAAGATCCGCAACAGCGCCGGGCAGGACGTGGACGGCGGCTGCGGCCAGCTGCGCGCCCGCGCCGCCGGCGCGGAGCAGGTGGTGGCGCTGCGCCGCGCGCGCACGGCGAGGCCGGACGCATCGCAAGCCATCACGACCACCGCCGTCGACGCATCGAACTGAAGACTTGCGTCCCGCCCGGTCCTCGGGACGGCCTCACCGAACCAGCACAGCCCCGGCTTGCCACCTGCCCGCCGGCAAACCCAGGCTTGCACAAGACAAGACCAGGGCGGCCATGACGACCGCCCTGCTCCACATCAAGCGCTGAACATCACGCGCCAAGCGTCAGGGCATTGGTCAGATCGCCCATCGGCTGCTGCCCGCGCCCCTTCATCGCCTCGTCGCGCGCCTTCAATCCATCCAGCACCGGCAGGTCGAACAGCCGCGTGGCCAGGCGCAGGATCGAGCCAGTGTCGTAGATGGTGTGATCCACCGCGCCCTTCTTCGAGAACGGCGAGATCACCAGCGTCGGAACGCGCGAGCCCGGGCCCCAGCGGTCGCCCTTGGGCGGCGCGACGTGGTCCCACCAGCCGCCGTTCTCGTCCACGGTGATGACCACCACCATGTTCTTCCATTGCGGGCTGTTGCGCAGGCTGTCGACGATGTGGGCGATGTGGCGGTCGCCCGACTCCACGTCCGCGTAGCCGGCATGCATGTTGAGATTGCCCTGCGGCTTGTAGAAGGTCAGCGGCGGCAGCTTGCCGGCCTCGACGTCGGCCAGGAATTTGTTGGTCGCGGTGATGTCGCCCAGGCCGCCGTCGCGCAGATGCGCCGTGCGCGCCGGTGTGCCAGGCGCGGTGCTCTTGAAGTAGTTGAAGGGCTGGTGATGCGCCTGGAAGTTGGGCGAGGCCGGAAAGCCGGTGTTGGCGGTGGAATCGACGGCGGCCTGCCAGCCGCCGGCGTACCAGGCCCAATCCAGGCCCTTGGCCGTCATCAGGTCGCCGATGTTGGCGTGGCCTTGCGGCACCATGGTCATCGGGTTGGCGGGATCGGCCAGCGTCGGATCGGCGGCGCTGCGCGAGAACGCCGGCCAGTACGGCGGCCCCATGGTGTTCACGCCAAAGCCGTCGGGCGAGAGCGCGCTGGGGCCGAACTGCGGGCTGCCGGTAAGGGCGCTGGCCGGGGACGTGGGCTTGGGCTGCAGGCGCGTGTCGGTCGGATCCGCGCTTTGCAGCTGGGCGATCTGGACCTTGGCCACCGAGTTGGCCGCATCCGGATAGACCGGCGGCTGCGCGGCGACCAGGTATTGGTGGTTCAGGAACGAGCCGCCGAAGGCGCCCTGGAAGAAGTTGTCGCAGAGCGTGAATTCCTGGGCCAGCTTCCACAGCCGCAGGTTGTAGGCCGAGTCGCTGTAGTAGCCCATGACCAGGCCGCCCGAATCCGCCCAGGCGACGAAGCGGTCGTTCTTGCCGCCGTTGATCTGCATCTGGTTCTGATAGAACACGTGCCACAGATCGCGCGTGACCACGCCTTGCGGCAGCGGTTCGCCTTGAGGACCGCGCAGCGCAAACGGCGCGTTGGCCAGGTTGTTCATGTAGGGCGCTGCCTGGTCCACCTGATAAGTGATGTGGTTGGCCTGCTGCGATTGCGGCACCATGCCGCCCCACACCGGCGGCAGCGCGGGCAGCGCCGTGCCGTCGCGGTCGTACTGCGTGTAGTCGGCGGCGGTGAGCGCGGACAGCGGCTTTTCCACGCCGGGGAAATTGGCGAAGAGATTATTGAAGCTGCGGTTCTCGGCGTAGATCACGACCAAGGTCTTGACCTTGTCGCGCAGCAGCCTGGTGGTGTCGGGCGGTGTCGGCGGAGCCGGCGGCGGCGCGGGCTTGTCGTCGTCATTGTCATCGCTGGAGCAACCACCCAGCGCGCCCAGCGCGGTGGCGCTGGCGCCGAGCGCGGCGATGCCGGTCAGGAAGCCGCGGCGCGCGGGGCGGATCTGCTCCGGCGGATCGCCCTGGACGTCTTCGGGCGGCGTGGCGGCGGGGTGTTCTTTTTCAGACATGAGTGACCTTGCGTGGAACGCGGCGCACTGTCATTGCGTCGCAGGGCGCCGGATGACAGCCGGCATCGTTGACGGGCCACAGGCTAGAGACGCAATGTTCTCCGGGTGTGACCGGTTGCTGTCTGGGGGCTGTCAAGCCGCTTGCGCGCCCGGGCCGTGCGTGAGTGGCGCGGCATGGAGAACCCTCCGCAAGGGCAAGGGAAAACGATGAGGAAAAAGAAAAGCGCCGCGAGGCGCATCAAGGCTCTCGCGGCGCTGGAGCAGCGACGCTTCAGGAAGCTGTCAGCAGGCGGCGCGGCGTGATGCCGCCCTACTCGGCGCCCGCCTGCCGCAAGGCATGTCCGCCCGGATTCAAGCGCGCGCCGGCTTCCAATGCCGCGCCGCCAGCGCCAGCAGCGCCGCGTCCGCGCCGGCCGGCCCCACCAGTTGCAGGCCCACGGGCAGTCCGTCCACGAAGCCCGCGGGCAGGCTGATGGCCGGCAGGCCGAGCACGTTCCACGGATTGGTCAGGCCCAGCAGCGTTTCACGCACGCCGGCGCTGCCCGGACCATTGACGCTGCGCTGCTGCAAGACCGGCGCGGTGATCGCGACGGTGGGCAGCGCCAACGCGTCGACATGCTCGAAGATCCGCGCGAACGCGGTCTGCAGCCGCGCCCTTTCCTTCAGGCCGCGCACGTACTCCCAACCCTGCACCGGCCGCGAGGCGCGCAGCCGTTCCAGCACTTCGGGGTCGTACTTGCCGGGCTCGCGCTCGACGCGCTCGGCGTGCACCTCGTAGGCTTCGGAACGCTGGATCGCGCTCAATGCGGCCTGCAGCGCGCGCGCGTGCAAGGCGACCTCGCCGCCGTCCAGCAGCGCCGCGCCGGCCAGCCGCTCGGCCGCCGCGCGCGCGCAGGCGGTGACCGGCTCGTGATCGATGGCGAACGGCGCGTTGGCGAGCCAGGCGATGCGCGGCGCATCGCTCGCATCCCCGGCATCGGCGATGGCGCCTTCGCTCAGGATGCCGATGAACGCCCGCGCGTCCTCCACGCGCTGCGCCAGCACGCCCACGTCCTCGATCGAGGGCGACAGCGGAAACACGCCAGCATCGCTGACGCGACCATGCGAGGGCTTGAAGCCGACCAGGCCGCACAGCGCCGACGGCACGCGCACCGAGCCGCCGGTGTCCGTGCCCAGCGCCACCGGCACCATGCCCGCCGCCACCGCCGCCGCGCTGCCGGCGCTGGAACCGCCGGTGATGCGCGCCGGATCCCAGGGATTGCGCGCGGCGCCCTGGACGCTGCGGTCGCCGGTGGGGCCGTAGGCGAATTCATGCGTCAGCGTCTTGCCGATCACGATGGCGCCGGCTTCGCGCAGCAGCGCCACGCAGCGCGCGTCAGCCGCCGGACGATGGCCCAGGAAATGCGCGGCGCCCATGGTGGTGGGCATGTCGGCGGTGTCGACGTTGTCCTTGATGGCCACGGGAATGCCGTGCAGCGGACCGCGCACTCGCCCCGCCGCGCGCTCGGCGTCGAGCGCGCGCGCCTGCGCCAGCGCGGCGGGAATATCCGTGTGCACGAAGGCGTTGAGCTGCGGGTTGAGCCGTTCGATGGCCGCGCCGGCGTGGCGCACCAGATCCTCGGCGCTGAATGCCCCCTCGGCCATGCCTCGCGCCAGTTCAGCGAGGCCGCGACCCGCGAAGAAGCCCGGTTCGACCGCCAGGCGCGGCGTGTTGCTCGCGGGCCGGCTCATCGCGCGGCTCCGGTCTGCGCGGCGCCGGCGGGCAGGCGCGGCGCGACGCCGGGGCGCACCTGCAGCATGGCGATCATGCCGATGGCGGTGGCGATGGACGCCGCCACGAACATCACCGAATAGCCATGCCGCGCGGCCAGGTAGCCGGTCAGCGTGGGCGCGAGGATCGAGGCGATGTTGGCGAAGAAGTGCATCAGGCCGCTGAAGGTGCCGACGCGGCTGGCCGGCGCGGTGTCGATGACCACGGCCCAGTACACGGAGTTGGGCAGCGCGTTCAGCGCATTGGCCAGCGTCATCAGCGCGATCACGGCGAACACCGACTGCGCCTGCGACACCAGCATGAAGCACAGCGCGGTGGCCAGCAGGCAGCCGGCGGCGAACCAGCTGCGCGCGATCTTCAGGCTGCCGGTGCGCTTGAGCAGCAGGTCGGAGATGCGGCCGCCCAGCAGCACGGTGACGCAGGCGCCGGTCCAGGGAATCATGCCCATGTACCAGAGCGAGGACAGGCTGTAGCCGAAGTTGTCCTGCAGGTACTTGGGGGTCCAGGTCAACAGCAGGAAGTTCACGTACATGAACGAGAAATAGCCCAGCGTGTTGAGCATCAGCGTCTTGCTGCGGAAGAAGCTCCACCACGGCAGCGCGGGGCCGTCCACGGCCTGGCCGGCGGCGGCCTGCTGGCGGGCCGACTGGATCTCGCGCAGCTCGGCGGGCGACACGCGCGGATTGGTTTCCGGGCGGTCGGTGAAGATGCGCATGAAGAACACCAGCACGATCAGGCCGGCGCCGCCCAGGATGTAGAACATGGCGCGCCAGCTGCCGGTCAGGCTCAGCAGCCCCACCGCCACCGGCGCGGTCAGCAGCGCGCCCAGCGGCGTGCTGAGCAGGCCGAAGCCGACCACGAAGCCGCGTTCGCGCGGCGTGGCCCAGTTGGCGATGGTCTTGTTGATGATGGAGTACGCCGGCCCTTCGGCCGCGCCGAACAGGATGCGGATGGTGGCGAAGCCGGCCAGCGCCGAGCCGCCCAGGAAGGCCAGGCCGAAGTCACCGGCCCAGGCCGTGGCGATCTCGAATACCGACCAGGTCACGCCGGCCACGATCCAGACCTTGCGCGGGCCGTAGCGGTCGGCCAGCATGCCGCCGAACAGCGCGCCCACCATGTAGCCGTAGCCGAAATAGCCCAGCACCGAGCCCCAGTCGCCCCGGTCCAGCCCGTACTCGCCGGTGATGTGGGCGGCGGCATAGGACATGGCGCCACGGTCGATGTAATTGATCAGCGCCAGCAGCACCACCATTGTGAAGATCCGGTAGCGGAACCGGGAATTCTGCGTTTCAGTCGTCATTGCGATCGGTCCAGTCGATTTACCCAAACGTTTGGGTTGCGGAATGCTAGTGGTTTTGGGCGGGAAGCGACACCGGGAAAACCCTAGATGAATTTCAGCGGCGGGACGCCGGCAGGGACCACGCGGCGCCGGCGGCGCGCCTCATGGCGCGCGCCAGCGTGTATCCTCCAGCCCCATGAACAAATCCCGTCCCGTCACGCTGCAAAGCCTGGCGCGGCAGCTCGGCCTGAACGTGTCGACGGTGTCCCGGGTCCTGAACGGTTCCGAGGACGATGCGCGCGGCGCGGCCGCGCCCGGCACCGTCGAGCGCATCCGCGCGCTGGCGGCCGAGCTGCGCTACCAGGCCAATCCGCACGCCGCCAGCCTCAAGACCCGCCGCAGCCGCAGCATCGGCGTGCTGGTGCCGCGCCTGTCCGACATGGTGCTGGCCACGATCTACGAAGGCGTGGACGAGGCCGCCGCCGAACACGGCTACCTGACCTTCGTCTCCAACACCCAGGACCAGCCGGACAAGCAGCGCAAGCTGATCGACATGGCGCTGGCGCGGCGCGTGGATGGCCTGATCCTGGGCGATGCGCACAGCGGCCCGGACGCCAGCCCCAATCCGCTGCTGGCCGAACTGGCCGCGCGCGGCGTGCCCTTCGTGCTGGTCAGCCGCCATGCCGACGCGCATTGCGCGGTGACCTGCGACGACATCGAGGGCGGCCGCCTGGCTGCGCGCCATCTGCTGGACATGGGCCATCGCCGCATCGCGGTGATGACCGGCGAACCGTATGCCAGCACCGGTCGCGACCGCACGGCCGGCTTCCTGGAAATCTGCGCCGCGCGCGGCGTGGACGTGCCCGCGCGCTGGCGCATTCCCAGTCCCTTCGATACCGATGCCGGCCGCGGCGTCGGCGCCGGCCTGCTGGCCGGCCCGGATCGCCCCACCGCCATCTTCGCGGTCAACGACTTCCTGGCGGTGGGCGTGATGGGCGCGGCGCGCGAGCGCGGGCTGGAAGCCGGCCGCGACGTCGCCATCGTGGGCTATAACGACACGCCGCTGGCCGGCGCGCTGCCCATCGGCCTGAGCACCATCCATTCGCCGATGCACCAGATGGGCCGGCTGGGCCTGGAACTGCTATTGCAGAAACTGGCCGGCGGCGATCCGGGCAGCCTGCGCCTGGCGCCCTCGCTGGTGGTGCGCGGCAGCAGCGACCGGCCCGTGCCGGGCTGATCGCCGCGCGCGCGCTCAGACGGGCTTGACGGCCCGGGTGGCCAGGAAGGTCGGCAGGTAGCCGTCGATCACGAAACGCGGCCGGGGCTGGCGCGCTTCGTGAAAGCCCGCCAGCAGGAAGCCGGCATCGAGCTGGCCGCCGATCTGGTCCTGCAGCGTGTGGCCGAACACCAGCGCCTCGCCGCGCGCGCGCTTGGCCTCCAGCGTCGCGGGATCCAGATGCCGCGTGTCCGCGTAGGGCAGCGGGTGCGCCGGCCGGATCAGGCCCTGCTCCGCGTATCGCGGATCGCGGTCGCCCACGAACACCACCGGGTTGTAGAAGCTGGACAGCAGCCGGCCACCCGGCCGCAGCACGCGGAAGCACTCGCGCCACACGGGCCGCACGTCCGGCACGTACAGGTTGGAGATGGGGTGGAACACCACGTCGAAGGTCTGATCGTCGAAGGCCGACAGGTCGCGCATATCGCCTTGCACGGCGCTCAGCGCCAGCCCTTCGCGGCGCGCCACGGCGCGGTCCTGGTCCAGCTGCCCTTCGGACAGGTCGAACACCGTGACCTCGGCGCCGGCCGCGGCCAGCACCGGGGCCTGCTGGCCGCCGGCGCAAGCCAGGCACAGGATGCGCAGGCCACGGACCGCGTCCAGCCAGCCGCGCGGCAGCGGCTCCGGCGTCAGGCGCGCGGCGGACAGATCACCGCCGCGAGCAGCCGCGATGATCCCGGGGGTCACGGGCCGCGACCATTCGCAGTCCTGCGCGGCCTGCTGGTCCCAGGCTGCCTGATTGTGGGCCAGCAGATCCAGGCTGTCGTCCTGAGGGTTGGAGGATGCCGTCATGAAGAGAACTCCTTGATGCGCATCGCGCGCGCGCCACGGGCCCGGCCGGCGAACGCGCGTGGCTCCGCCCTGCCTGTGGCTTGCGACACACTTGAGATGCGTGAAACGGGTGCCCGGCGGGCGCGGACGCGCGGTCGCCGGAGGGACGCGCCATTCCGGCAAGGCCGCGATGGCTTGCCGGAAGTGGCGGAAGGTGCAGGTCAGGCCTGGATGATCATTTTGATGCGCTCCTTTGAGCAGCGGGTATTCTATTCCACCTTGCACGCAGGCAAGAACCGCCAGGCAGCCGGCCGCAACGCCGCAGCCGCGCCCTTGCCGGCAAGACGCTCCGGCGCCATCGCCGACCCACACGATCAGGATCCGAACCTCATGGACACCCCGCAGCACACTTTCCTCGACGTTGCCGGCCAGCGCCTCATGCGCCTGGCGGACAACGGCCCCCTGCTCGCCGGCGAGCAGGACGTCACCGACCTTCTGGGCCTGACCTGGGGCGAGGACGTGGACTGGATCGTGCTGCCCGTCCGCCGCCTGCCGGCGGACTTCTTCCGGCTGGAAACGCGCATCGCCGGCAACATGCTGCAGAAGCTCACCAACTACCGGATGAAGTGCGCCATCGTCGGCGACCTCTCTGCGCCGCTGGCCGCCAGCGGCGCGCTGCGCGACTTCGTGCGCGAGTCCAACCAGGGCCGCACCGTCTGGTTCGCCGACGACATGGACGCGCTGAGCCAGCGACTCGCGCAGGCCGACGCATCCGCCACCGCCGCCACGAGCGACATCTATGATTTCCAGCGCGGCAACGCGCCGCTGCTGATCTCCATCCCCCACCTGGGCAGCCAGCTGCCCGCCGCGCAGCGCGCGCGCATGACCGAGGCCGGCCTGCGCTCGGGCGACACCGACTGGCACTTGGACACGCTGTACGGCTGGGCCAGGGCGCTGGGCGCGTCGGTGCTGGGCGCGCGCTATTCGCGCTACGTGGTGGACCTGAACCGTCCGTCCGACGACGCCAGCCTGTATCCCGGCCAGACCAAGACCGGCCTGTGCCCGACGCACACATTCCGGGGCGAACCGATATACCAGGACGGCGCCGAGCCCGACGAGGCCGAGCGCGCGCGCAGGCTGGACGCGTACTGGCGGCCCTACCACGACAAGCTGCGCCTGGAGATCGAACGCATCCGCGCCGAGCATGGCGCCGTGCTGCTGTGGGAAGCGCACTCCATCGCCAGCGTGCTGCCGCGCCTGTTCGAGGGCAAGCTGCCCGACCTGAACATCGGCACGGCCGACGGCGCCAGCTGCGCGCCCGACGTGCTGGACGCGATCCGCCAGCGCCTGGAGGGCGCGGCGCCCTACACCTGGGCCGTCAACGGCCGCTTCAAGGGCGGCCACATCACGCGCCACTATGGCAGGCCCGGGGACGAGGTGCACGCGGTGCAGCTGGAGATGTGCCAGTCGACCTACATGGACGAGACCTATCCCTACGCCTACCGGCCGGAATTGGCGGCGCGGGTGACGCCCGTGGTCGAAGGCATGGTCGGCGCGGCGCTGGAACGGATCAGCGCTCGCGGACGTTGAAGGCAAACGTCCGCGACCCGGCGCAAGCCGGGCCGCGGACGCTGCGCAGGCGGGAAGTGAAGCAGACGCCGGCCGCCTGAATCAGGCCGCCAGCCGCCCCTCGATCTTGACCTTGGTGGCCGGCAGGTCTTCGGGCAGGCGCTGCGCCAGCTGGCCGAACAGCTCGCCGTGCAGGGCCAGCTCGGCGCGCCAGGCGCCCTCGTCCACCGACATGATCTGCTCGAACTTGTCCGGCGTGAACTCCAGCCCGGTCCAGTCGATGTCCTGGTAGCTGGGCGACACGCCGAACACCTGGTCCACGCCCTGGGCCTGGCCGTCGATGCGGCCCAGCATCCAGCGCAGCACGCGCATGTTCTCGCCAAAGCCCGGCCAGACGAACTTGCCATCCGGTCCTTTGCGGAACCAGTTCACGCAATAGATGCGCGGCAGCGTGGCCCCCGCCGCTTCCAGGCGCTTGCCCAGTTGCAGCCAGTGGTTGAAGTAGTCGCTCATGTTGTAGCCGCAGAACGGCAGCATGGCGAAGGGATCGCGCCGCACCACGCCCTGCTGGCCCACGGCGGCGGCGGTGGTTTCCGAGCCCATGGTGGCGGCCATGTACACGCCCTCGACCCAGTTGCGGGCCTCGGTCACCAGCGGCACGGTGGTGGACCGGCGGCCGCCGAAGATGAAGGCGTCGATCACCACGCCTTCGGGGTTTTCCCATTCCGGATCGATCGACGGGCATTGCGCGGCCGGCGCCGTGAAGCGCGCGTTCGGATGCGCGGCCTTGCGGCCGGTCTGCTGCGCGATGGCGGGCGTCCAGTCCTGGCCCTGCCAGTCGATCAGATGCTCGGGCGGCGTCTGGGTCATGCCTTCCCACCAGACGTCGCCGTCGTCGGTCAGCGCCACATTGGTGAAGATGACGTTGGCCTTGAGCGTGGCCATGGCGTTGTAGTTGGTCAGCTCGCTGGTGCCCGGCGCCACGCCAAAGTAGCCGGCCTCGGGGTTGATGGCGTGCAGGCGGCCGTCGGCGCCCGGCTTGATCCAGGCGATGTCGTCGCCGATGGTGCTGACCTTCCAGCCATCCATGCCCTGCGGCGGGATCAGCATGGCGAAGTTGGTCTTGCCGCAGGCCGACGGGAAGGCCGCCGCGACGTGATACTTGCGGCCCTTGGGCGAGGTCACGCCCAGGATCAGCATGTGCTCGGCCAGCCAGCCCTGGTCGCGGCCCATGGTGGACGCGATGCGCAGCGCGAAGCATTTCTTGCCCAGCAGCGCGTTGCCGCCGTAGCCCGAGCCGAAGCTCCAGATCTCGCGCGTCTTGGGGTAGTGGACGATGTACTTGGTGGGATTGCAGGGCCAGGCCACGTCGGCCTCGCCGTCCGCCAGCGGCTTGCCCACCGAATGGACGCAGGGCACGAAGTCGCCGTCGGCGCCCAGCACGTCATAGACCTGCTTGCCCATGCGCGTCATGATGCGCATGTTGACGACCACATAGGGGCTGTCGGACAGTTCGACGCCAATGTGCGCGATGTCCGAGCCCAGCGGGCCCATCGAGAACGGCACCACGTACAGCGTGCGGCCGCGCATGGCGCCGTCGAACAGGCCGTCGAGCGTGGCGCGCATCTCGGCGGGATCGGCCCAGTTGTTGGTGGGGCCGGCGTCCTCGGCGCGGTCGGAACAGATGAAGGTGCGGTCCTCGACGCGGGCCACGTCGGACGGGTCGGAACAGGCCAGGAACGAATTAGGCCGTTTGGCGGGGTTCAGGCGGCGCATGGTGCCGGACTGCACCATCTGCTCGCAGAGACGGTCGTATTCCTGTTGCGAGCCATCGCACCAGACCACCCGGTCGGGCTTGGCCAGCGCGACGACGCGGGCGACCCAGTCGATCAGTCCGCGGTGCTTCACATAGGCGGGCACGTTCAAGGCCGCCAGGCCCCCTTCCAAAGGCGTATTCATCGGGGTCTACTCCCTACTTGTATTGGTGATGCTGCCAAGTGATACGGCCCCGTTCGGATAGGGGCCGTATGCGTTTGCGCCATCATACTTGCAGCGCCGGGCAGCCCGTCAACCCGCCCACATGGAGGAGTTTGTCACCGATTGAGACGCCTCAAACACCAAGTCTGCGCGGCGCCTCGGGCAATGCGGCGGCGCCGCAAACCCGGACGGCGATTAAGATTCGGGGTCGCAATCAGGAAGAACCCGTATGGCCCCGCCCCAGCCCGCGCCGAACCGCCGCGCGTGGAAACCTGAAATCGTCGCCACGCTGATGCTCGCCCTGCCGCTGGTGCTGAGCAACCTGGCCCAGATCGCCATGACCGTCACCGACGTGATGTTCATCGGCCGCCTGGGCTCGCAGCAGCTGGCCGCCAGCGCGCTGGGCGCCAATCTGTATTCGGCCATCGCCTTCTTCGCGCTGGGCCTGGTCAGCGCCACCGCGCCCATGGCCGCGCGCGCGGAAGGCGCGCGGCGCAACGCCGTGCGCGACGTGCGGCTGACGGTGCGCCAGGGGTTGTGGACCGCCGTGCTGATTTCGCTGCCCGGCTGCCTGGCGCTTTGGCACGGCGAACAGATCCTGCTGCTGCTGCGCCAGCCGCCCGAGCTGGCGGCGCTGGCCGGCGAATACCTGCGCGCCCTGCTCTGGGCCATGCCGCCGTTCCTGGGATTCCTGGTGCTGCGCTCGTTCCTGGCGGCGCTGCAAAAACCGCGCTGGGCGTTCATCGTGGCGGTGGCCGGCATCGCGTTCAACGTGCTCGGCAACTGGGTGCTGGTGTTCGGCAACCTGGGCGCGCCCGCCCTGGGCCTGGTCGGCGCGGGCGTGGCCAGCGCGCTGGCCAGCCTGTGCCTGTTCCTGGGCCTGGCGCTGGTGGTGCTGCGCGACCGGCGCTTCCGCCGCTACCGGCTGTTCGGCAACCTGCTGCAACCGGACTGGCAACGGCTGGCCGCGTTCTGGAAGCTGGGTCTGCCCATCGGCGTGGCCACCGCTTTCGAGGTCACCATCTTCAACGCCGCCGCCTTCCTGATCGGCTGGCTGGGCGAGGCGGAGCTGGCCGCGCACGCCATCGCCATCCAGATCGCCAGCGTGACCTTCATGATTCCCTACGGCGTGGCGCAAGCCGCGACGGTGCGCGTGAGCCATGCGCAGGGCGCCGGCGACGCGGCCGGCGTGGCGCGCGCGGGCTGGACCGCCTTCGGACTGGGCATCGGCTCCATGGCGATCGCCGCGCTTTTCATGGTCACGGTGCCCTATCTGCTGGTGTCGGCGTTCATGGACGTGCGCGACCCGGCCAACGCCCGCGTGCTAGGCTTCGCGGTCGGCTATCTGGCCGTGGCCGCGATATTCCAGATCGTCGACGGCGCGCAGGTGCTGGGCGCGGGCATGCTGCGCGGCCTGCACGACACGCGCGTGCCCATGGTCTACGCCGCGATCGGCTACTGGGGCGTGGGCCTGCCCAGCGGCGCCTGGCTGGCCTTCGAGGCCGGCTGGCGCGGCGTGGGCATCTGGAGCGGGCTGGCGATCGGCCTGACCGTGGTGGCGGTGCTGATGGTGCAGCGCTGGACGCGGCGCGAGCGCCTGGGGCTGGTGGCGCGCGCGGCCTGACGTCCACGCATCGGCCCATGCGCGAAAGCGCGCGCGGCCGCCGCAGACCTGCGTGCCATAATCGGCCGAGCGTCATCTGGAAGCCTCATGCCCGCCACCCCTACCCCCGCCTTTCCGCCGCTGAACGCCGAGCGTCTGTGGTCCCGCGTCGAAACCCTGTCCCGCTACACCCTGCCCGGCCAGCCCTGGACGCGGCGCGCCTTCTCGCCGCTGTTCGATGAAGCGCGCGCCTGGCTGCGCCAGGAGTTCCAGGCCGCCGGCCTTGCCACGCGGCTGGATGCCGGCGGCAACCTGGTCGGCGCGCGCGCCGGCAGCGACCCCGCGCGCAAGCCCATCGTCACCGGCTCGCACTGCGACACCGTGCTGAGCGGCGGCCGCTACGACGGCATCATCGGCGTGCTGGCGGGCATCGAGGTCGCGCACACGCTGCACGAGCACGGCGTCGCGCTCAAGCATCCCTTCGAGGTCATCGACTTCCTGTCCGAGGAGCCGAGCGACTACGGCATTTCCTGCGTCGGCAGCCGCGCGCTCAGCGGCAAGCTCGACGCCGCCATGCTGGCCGCCCGCAATCCCGAAGGCGAAACCCTGGCGCAGGCCATTGCGCGCATCGGCGGCGACCCGGCCGCGCTGACGGCGCCGCTGCGCCCGGCCGGCGGCACCGCCGCCTTCGTCGAACTGCACATCGAACAGGGCCCGGTGCTGGAAGCGCGCGGCCTGCCCATCGGCGTGGTCACCAACATCGTCGGCATCCGCCGCGTGCAGATCACGGTCGAAGGCCAGCCCGACCACGCCGGCACCACCCCCATGGACATCCGCCGCGACGCGCTGGTCGGCGCGGCCCGCATCATCGACGGCGCGCACCGCCAGGCCAGCGCGGCCAGCGGCAGGCCCCATTACGTGGTCGCCACGGTGGGTCGGCTGTCCCTGACGCCGAACGCCGCCAACGCCGTGCCCGGCCGCGTCGAGCTGACGCTGGAGATGCGCAGCGACAGCGACGCGGTGCTGGACGCGTTCCCCGAGACCTTGATGGCCGGCGTGGCCGAGGATCTCAAGGCGCTGCGCCTGAGCGCGAGCGTCATCGAACTCAGCCGCGCCCGGCCCACCGACTGCGCGCCGCTGGTGATGGACGCGGTGCAGGCCGCCGCCGGCCGGCTCGGCTACGACACGATGCGCCTGCCCAGCGGCGCGGGCCACGACGCCATGTACATGGCGCCCACCGGCCCGGCGGGCATGATCTTCATCCCCTGCCTGAACGGCCGCAGCCATTGTCCGGACGAGCGGATCGAGCCGTCGCAACTGCTGGACGGCACGCGCGTGCTGTATGAAACGGTGCTGGAGCTGGACCGGGTGCTGTCCTCGCGCTGAACACGCTGGCGCTCAGGCGCGCCGGACCGTTGGAACGCCGGAGTGCAATGTAGCGCCACGCGCGGCGCCAATGCGGCCGCGACGCGCGCGGGCCTGAGCCCCCGGCCGCGTCCGGGTTATGCGCAAGGCCGCGCCGCCGCGCTGCCATAATGTGCGGCATCGCGCCCTCGCCGCGCCTGCCTCTTGCGACCATGGACCAGATCGAACTGAACGACGGCAACGCCGACCGCTATCTGCTGGACACGCCCGGCCTGTCCCTGCTGGTGTTCCACAGCCGCACCTGTGGCACCTGCCGCATCGCGCGCCAGGAACTGCCCTGGCTGGAACTGCCGCCGGTGCAGCGCGTGTGCTGGATCGACGCCGGCGAGAACGGCGGCCTGGTCGAGCGCTATGAAGTCTTCCACCTGCCGTCCATGTTCCTGGTGCGTGACGGCGCTTTCTACGGTCCGGTGCAGGCCAGCCTGGCCGAATGGGACCTGCGCCAGCAGATCAGCCTGGCCCTGGACAGCTATCCGGCGGAACTGCCGTGACCGCCCCCGCCCCGCGCCGTCCGCTGGACGCGCTGGCCACGGGATCCATGCTGCTGCTGTGCCTGTGCTGGGGCTTCCAGCAGATCGCCATCAAGCTGGTGGCGGCCGATGTGGCGCCCATCATGCAGATCGGCCTGCGCTCGGCCTTCGCGGCGCTGGTGCTGGGCGTCGTGATGTGGCGACAGGCGGGATGGCGCACGCTGACCGATGGCGCCGCGCCGGCGGGGCTGATGGCTGGCCTGCTGTTCGGCGTGGAGTTCCTGCTGGTGGCGCAGGGCCTGGTGTACTCCACGGCCTCCCACATCTCGGTCTTTCTCTACACCGCGCCGGTGTTCGCCGCGCTGGGCCTGCACTGGCTGCTGCCGGAAGAGCGGCTGACGCCGCTGCAATGGCTCGGAGTGGCCATCGCGTTCGCCGGCATCGCCGTGGCCTTCCTTGGCAAGGGCGACCCGCAGGCCGCCAGCAACATGCTGCTCGGCGACGCGATGGGACTGACGGCGGGGCTGCTGTGGGGCGCGACCACCGTGCTGATCCGCAAGACCCGGTTGTCGGAAGCGCCCGCGTCCCAGACCCTGTTCTATCAGATGGTGGTGGCCGCCGTGCTGCTGCTGGCCTATGCGATCGCCACCGGCCAGGCCGGTTTCCGCTACAGCGCCGCCGCGGTGCTGAGCGTGTCGTTCCAGGCCGTGGCCGTGGCGCTGACCAGCTACCTGGCCTGGTTCTGGCTGCTGCGCCGCTATCTGGCCTCGCGCCTGTCCATTCTGTCGTTCATGACGCCGCTGTTCGGTGTGTCGTTCGGCGTGCTGTTCCTGGATGAACCGCTGGACGCCGCCTTCGTGCTGGGCGCGCTGCTGGTGCTGGGCGGCATCCTGCTGGTCAGCGGCTCGGCGCTGCTGCGCGAGAAACTGCGCGGCCGGGCGCGCTGACGCCGGCCCGCGCGGACGGCATCAGCGCCCGCGCGCCCGGCCGGCTCAGGCGCGGCGCGCCGCCGCGCCGACCGATCCCAGCACCGTCAGCGCCGCGCCCGCCAGCACCAGCGCGAAACCCCACCAGTCCTGGGCGGCCGGCCGGTCGCCCACCAACGCCATCGCGCCCAGCACGCCCACCACCGGCACCGCCAGCGTGGTCAGCGAAGCCGTGGTCGCGCTGATGCGCTCGCTCAGCACGAACCACAGCCAGTACGCCGCCGCCGTGCCCAGCACGATATGAAAAGTCAGCGCCCCCGCGACCCGGACGCTCCAGCCTTGCAGCGGAAATGACTCGCCCGCCAGCAGCATGCCGGCCAGCGCGCACAGCGCCCCAATCGACAATTGCCAGGCCGTGACCACGACGCGGTCGCCCGGCGCGGGCCAGCGCTTCAGGCAGACCGTGCCGGCGGCCCAGCCGAAGGCGGCGGTCAAGGGGAGCACCAGTCCGCGCAGCGCGGACGGATCCGCGCCGGACGCCGCCGCCCGCAACGCCGGCCAGGCCAGCACCGCCACGCCCAGCCCACCCAGGAGCAGCGCCAGCGCGCGGCGGCCATCCAGCCGCTCGCCCAGCACGAAGCGGGCCAGCAACGCCGACATCATCGGCATGGTGAAAGTCAGCACCGCCGCGCGGGCGGTGCTGGTGCTGAGCTGGGCCCAGGCCACGGCCAGGTTGAAGACCGCGATCGACAACAGGCCGCCGGCCACGATGCCGGGCCAGGCGGCGCGCGCGGGCAGGATGTCGGCGCGCCGCAGCCGCGCCAGCAGGAACAGCAGCAGCGCGCCGCTGCCCAGGCCCAGCAGCCGCAGCGTGAACGGCGGCAGCAGCGACAGGCTTATCTTCACCGCCGGCCAGTTCAACCCCCAGAACAGGGCCAGCGCAACAGGGATCAGGCGCAAGCGGCGCGCTCCCGCGCGATCAGCTCGGCCAGGCCGACGCGCTGCCCGCCCTCAGCGTCGAAGTTATCCGGGCTCAGCCAGCGCTCGTAGGCTGCGCGCAGCGCCGGCCATTCGCTGTCGATGATGGAGAACCAGGCCGTGTCGCGGCTGCGGCCCTTGTAGACCACGGCCTGGCGGAACACGCCCTCGAACTCGAAGCCCAGCCGCGCGGCGGCGCTGCGCGACGGCGCGTTCAGGCTGTCGCACTTCCATTCATAGCGCCTGTAGCCCAACTCGTCGAACACGCGCCGCATCAAGAGGAACTGCGCCTCGGTGGCGATGCGCGTGCGCTTGAGCAGCGGCGAGAAGCTGACGAAGCCCACCTCGATCACGCCATTGGCCGGATCGATGCGCATCAGCGACAGCGTGCCCACGGCCTTGCCGCTGGCCAGGTCGATGACGGCGTGGTGCAAGGGGTCCTGCCCCGCCTCGGCGCGCTCGGCGAAGGCGCGGTACTCGGCCTCGCTGGCAAAGGGGCCGACCGACATGTAGGTCCAGTCGCGGCCGTCCGGCGCTTGGCTGAAGGCCTGGTACAGCTCGGCGGCGTGGCGCGCCGCCGACAGCGGCTCCAGCCGGCAGTAGCGGCCCTCGGCCGGCGCCAGCGGCGGGCGCGGACGCGCCGTCCAGCCGGCCACGTCGGGGCCGATGGGTTGTTGGAAAGCATTGACTCGGGCTTGCATCGCGTGGCGCCTCTTCCGGTTTGGCCCGCGCCGCCGCCGGTGGCGGACGCGTTCGGCATATGCGCAAGATAAAGGAATCGTGGCATCATAAAAAGCGCCACGATCATTGAATTCGATAGAGCCATGAATCTACCCCACGCCCTGCTTTCCAGCCCGCTGGCGCGCGGCCATGGCGCCGCGCCGCGCCAGCGCCAGCTGATCCAGCGGCTCAAGCAGGCCATCCTGGCGGGCCAGCTGCCGGCCGGCGGCAAGCTGCCGTCCTCGCGCACGCTGGCCGACGAGCTGGATATCTCACGCAACACGGTGCTGATCGCCTACGAGCAGCTCACGGCCGAAGGCTATGTGGTGGCCGACCGCCAGGGCACGCGCGTGGCGCCCCTGTCGGCCGCCGCGACCAGCGCCGCCCGCCAGGCCGAACCGCCGCAACCGGCGCCCTTCACCGCCGCGCGGCTGGGCCGCATCGCCTCCACCCGCGTGCCCAACGACGGCGCCCTGCCGCTGACGCCGGGCACGCCGGCGCTGAACCAATTCCCCGTCAACGCCTGGCGTCGCGCGCAGGACCGCGCGCTGCAGGCCGCGCCGTCCGCCACGCTGGGCTACGGCCATCCGATGGGCGAGCCGGCGCTGCGCGCCGCCATCGCCCAATACCTGCGCGTCTCGCGCGGGGTGCGCTGCGACGCCTCGCATGTGGTCATCACCGAGGGCGCCCAGGGCGCGCTGGCGCTGTGCGTGCAGCTGCTGACCAATCCCGGCGACACCGCCTGGCTGGAGGAACCCGGCTACCGAGGCGCCAAGTCCGCCTTCCATGCCGGCGACCTGGACGTGGTGCCGATGCGCGTGGACGCCGACGGCCTGGTCATCCCCGAGGATGCCTGGCGCAAGCCGCCGCGCCTGATCCAGGCCACGCCCACGCACCAGTATCCGACCGGCGCGGTGCTGTCGGTGGCGCGCCGGTTGGACCTGCTGGAACGGGCGCGCCGCGTCGGCGCCTGGATCATCGAGGACGACTACGACAGCGAATTCCGCCACCAGGGCGAGCCCATCGCCGCCATGCAGGGGCTGCTGCCGGACGCCCCCGTGCTGTACGTAGGCACCTTCAGCAAGACCATGTTCCCGGCCCTGCGGCTGGGCTTCCTGGTGCTGCCGCCGGCGCTGGCGGCCAGCGCCACGCCGTCCATCATCGAAATGCTGCGCGGCGGCCACCGGCTGGAGCAGCTGACCATGGCGGCCTTCATCGAGAACGGCCAGTTCTCGCGCCACCTGGGACGCATGCGGCGCCTGTACCGCGAACGGCAGGCGGCGCTGCGCGACGCGCTCGCGGCGCACATGGACGTGGAACATGACGTGCTGGGCGGCCACAGCGGCCTGCACCTGACGGTGCGCCTGCCGCCCTGCTTTCCGGATACGCGGATCGCGGAACAGGCGCGCGCCGCGGGCATGAGCCCCAACGCGCTGTCGTCCTTCGCCGTCTCGCCGCTGCCCGAGGACAACGGACTGGTGATCGGTTACGGCAACACCGGCGCCGAGCGCTTTCCGGCGCTGGTCAAGCGCCTGGCCAGGCTGGCGCGGGAAACACGGCTGGAGCGGGACGCGCCGCGCCAGCGGCCGGGCGGCAAGGACGCCAGGGCGTAGCGAGGCGCCAAGATGGCGAAAGAGCAGGCGCGCGCCCTCAGCCGGCGCGCGCCGTCATGCGCGGAAAGCGCGCCAGCACGGCGTCCAGCGTCAGGCCGGCCAGGCTGTCGACGTGCGCCAGCGCGCCGCCGCGCTCATGACCCTGCGCCAGTTCGCGCAGATCCGGCCCGACCGCCAGAACATGGCAGCCCGCCGCCAACGCAGAAGCCACGCCGGCGGGCGAATCCTCGATGGCAAGCGCCGCGTCGGCGGCGATATCCAGCCGCTCCAGCGCCAGCCGGTAGGGCTGCGGATCTGGCTTGGGCCGCTCCACGTCTTCGCGCGTGACCCAGGACTGGAACGGCGCATACGCCAGCTGCTCCAGCGCCGTGCGCACGATGGCCGCGTAGGACGATGTCACCAGGGCCGACCGCAAGCCGCGCTGATGCTGCTCGCGCAACAGGCCGCGCACGCCGGGCATCCACGGCACATGCCGCGACAGCGCATCGCGCACGGCGTCGCCCAGGCCGCGCCGCAACTCATCGACCGAGAACCGGACGCCAGTCACCTCGGCCATCACATGGGCCGCCAGCTCCAGGTTGCCGCCCAACAGCCGCCTGCTGGCCGCATCGTTCCAGGGCAGCTTGCGGGCATTGAGGAAGGTGTACTCGCTGCGCCGCCACAACTCGCCGGAATCAACCAGCGTGCCGTCGAAGTCCCACAGCAGCGCGTAGCCGACGGCGCTCATGTGTTCCAGCTCAGCATGACGGGACGCTCGCGTTCCCAACCCAGATGCGCGATGCCCAGCGTGCCCAGCCGGAACAGGGCCGCCTGCGCCGGCTCCAGTCCCAGCCAGCGCGCGGCCACCAACCGGATCAGATGGGCGTGCGCCACGGCCAGCACCCGGCGGTCCGCCGACTGGCGCACGTCGCGGATGAAGCTGTCGACCCGGTGGGTCATGGCGGCCAGCGTCTCGCCATTGGGCACGGGATCGGTCCAGACATGCCAGTGCGGCGCGTCGGCGCGGATCTCGGCGGTGGTCTTGCCTTCGTAGTCGCCGTAGTCGCGCTCGACCAGCCGCAGGTCCAGCGTCACCTCGCCCAGGGCCAGCAGCTCGGCCGTGCTGCGGGCGCGCTGCAAGGGGCTGGACACGATGCGGTCGTAGTTGCCCTGTGCCAGCCGGGGTCCCAACGCGCGGGCGGATGCCTGGCCGTCGGCGGTCAGGGCCAGGTCGGTCAGACCGGCATAGCGGCCAAGGCGGCTCCATTCGGTTTCACCGTGACGCAGCAGCACCAGCTCAACCTGGCGCGGACCGGGTGATGTTGAATTAGGGCCTGAGGGATGCCTCATGGGGAATGCCGCCTCGATCTGACGTGGTCGCAGGCGCGGGACGCGCCTGCAATGGGACGATCGTAGCAACGGCCGCCCACGTCCGGGTCGACATTTTTTGCGAATCATTGGTGAGCTTTCATCACCACTGACACACGCACCGCGAGCGCGCCGGGCGCGCGCCGCGACATGGATCAGCGCCGCGACTCCAGCGCCATCCGCACGGCCAGGCCGGCCAGCACGGTGCCCATCAGCCAGCGCTGCGCCACCATCCACAGCGGCCGGCCGGCGAGAAAGCCGGCGATGGAGCCCGCCATCAGCGCGATCAGCGCGTTCACCGACAGGCTGACCGCGACCTGGGTCATGCCCAACGCCAGCGACTGCGTCAGCACGCTGCCGTGATCGGGCTGGATGAACTGCGGCAGCAGCGACACGTACATGACGGCGATCTTGGGGTTGAGCAGATTGGTCACCAGCCCCATGGTGAACAACGTGCGCGGCGAGCTGCGCGGCAGCTCGCGCACCTGGAACGGCGAACGGCCGCCAGGCCTGACGGCCTGCCAGGCCATGTAGAGCAGGTACAGCGCGCCGGCGTAGCGCAGCGCGTCGTAGGCATAAGGCACCGCCATCAGCAACGCCGTGATGCCGAAGGCCGCGCAGCCCACGTAAAAGATGAAGCCCACGGCCACGCCCGCCAGGGAGATCAACCCGGCCTTGGGGCCCTGGGAGATCGAACGCGACACCAGATAGATCATGTTGGGGCCGGGCGTGAGCACCATGCCCAGCGCCACCAGGGCGAAGGTCAGGAGGTTGGAGGAATCGGGCATGGCGGATGGCGGCGGGCGCGTGAGATCAGGAAGCGCCGACGATATCGGAAATCTGTATCGGAACAGGCGTTTTTTCTGGCCTGCCCGGGCTCGCCTGGCGGCCAGCCCGTCGGCCTTGTCACCCGCCGTTGGCTGGCCCGATTCCGCTACGCCACCGCCGTGCGCATCGTCACGAATTCCTCGGCAGCGGTCGGATGGATGCCGATGGTGTCGTCGAACACCTGCTTGGTCGCCCCGGCCTTGAGCGCCACGGCCATGCCCTGCACGATCTCGCCGGCATCGGGCCCGACCATGTGCACGCCCAGCACGCGATCCGTCTTCGCGTCCACCACCAGCTTCATCAGCGTCTTTTCCTGCGACTCGGTCAACGTCAGCTTCATCGGCCGGAAGCGGCTTTCATACAGCTTGACCTCGTGGCCGGCCTCGCCGGCCTGCTCGGTGGTCAGGCCGACCGTGCCGATGTTGGGCAGGCTGAACACCGCCGTCGGGATCAGCGCATAGTCGACCTTGCGGTACTCGGCGGGACGGAACAGGCGGCGCGCCACGGCCATGCCCTCGGCCAGCGCCACCGGCGTGAGCGGCACGCGGCCGATCACGTCGCCGATGGCCAGGATGGACGGCTCGGCCGTGCGGAATTCGTCGTCCACTTCGATGAAGCCGTTCTTGCCGATCTTGACCGCCGTGTTCTCCAGGCCCAGCTTGTCCAGCATGGCGCGCCGGCCGGTGGCGAAGAACACGCAGTCGGTCTCGACCACCGAGCCGTCTTCCAGCGTGGCGGCCAGCGTGCCGTCGGCGCGCTTGTCGATGCGGGCGACATTGGCGTTGAAGCGCAGGTCGATGCCCTTCTTGGTCAGCTCGTCGCGCAGGTGCTCGCGCACGCCCTGATCGAAGCCGCGCAGGAACATGGGGCCGCGATAGATCTGCGTGGTCCGCGCGCCCATGCCGTTGAAGATGGAGGCGAATTCCACGGCGATGTAGCCGCCGCCCACCACCAGCACGCGGCGCGGCAGCGCTTCCAGGAAAAAAGCCTCGTTGGACGTGATGGCGTGTTCCTTGCCGGGGATGTCCGGCACCTGCGGCCAGCCGCCGGTCGCCACCAGGATGTGCTCGGCCGTGTGCGTCTGGCCGTTGATCTCGACGGTGTGCGGATCCGTGATGCGCGCATGGCCCTCCAGCAACGTCACGCCGCTGTTGACCAGCAGGTTGCGATAGATGCCGTTCAGGCGCTCGATCTCGCGGTTCTTGTTGGCGATCAGCGCGGGCCAGTCGAAGGACGGCTCGCCCGTGGTCCAGCCAAAGCCGCCGGCCTGCTCGAAGTCTTCGCTGTAGTGGGCGCCGTAGACCAGCAGCTTCTTGGGCACGCAGCCCACGTTGACGCAGGTGCCGCCCAGGTAGCGGCTTTCCGCCACCGCCACGCGCGCGCCGAAGCCGGCCGCGAAACGGGCCGCGCGCACGCCGCCGGAACCGGCGCCAATCACAAACAGGTCGAAATCGAATGCCATGGTGTCCTCTGCGCGGCCCCCGCGAGGGCCGCTGTCACTGTCAGGGAAAAGCCGTATTTTGCACCAGTCGCCATCCGGCCCCTCCGAAACGGCGCGAACGTCCTCCTGGTGGTGAAAAACACCGTTCCAGGGTAATCCGAACCCATGTCGGCCAGGGTAAGAATCACCCTTCCCTCCACAAGCCCCTGATTTTCCGCGTTCTTTTTTCTGGCACGGAATTCGCGTCTGTCCCTGCACCCATCAACTGCAACATCTGGAGGGTGTACCCGAAATGGGCCCATACCGAAAACTATGGTTCACGCTGATCGCCGTGCTGGCGGTCACTTTCTCGCTGCTCGGCTTCTACGGCGGCGAGGTCTACCGACAGGCGCCGCCCATCCCGCAGGCCGTGGTCGCGGCCGACGGGCAACGCCTGTTCGGCCGCGACGACATCCTGGACGGGCAGACCGCCTGGCAGTCGGTGGGCGGCATGCAGCTGGGCTCGGTCTGGGGCCACGGCGCCTACCAGGCGCCGGACTGGACGGCCGACTGGCTGCACCGCGAGCTGGGCGCCTGGCTGGACCTGGCGGCGCGCGAGGCGCACGGCCAGCCCTACGCCGAACTGCCCGCGCCGGCCCAGGCGGCGCTGCGCGAAACCCTCAAGGCCGAGTACCGTGGCAACCGCGTCAACGCGGACGAGGTGCTGACGGTCAGCGCGCGCCGCGCGCGGGCCATCGCCCAGACCGCCGCTTACTATGACCAGCTGTTTTCCGATGCGCCGGCGCTGCACACAAGCCGCGAGCATTTCGCGATGAAGGAAAACACCCTGCCCGACGCCGGCCGCCGCGAGCAGCTGACGCGCTTCTTCTTCTGGACCGCCTGGGCCGCCGCCACCGAGCGCGAGGGCGCCAAGGTCACCTACACCAACAATTGGCCGCACGAGCCGCTGATCGGCAACGTGCCCAGCAGCGAGAACGTGATGTGGTCCATCATCAGCGTGGTGGTGCTACTGGCCGGCATCGGCCTGCTCATCTGGGCCTGGGCCTTCCTGCGCGGCAAGGAGGAAGACGAGCCCGAGGCGCCCAGGCAGGATCCGCTGAGCACCTTCGCGCTGACCCCGTCGCAGCGCGCGCTGGGCAAGTACCTGTTCCTGGTGGTGGCGCTGTTCGGCCTGCAAGTGCTGCTGGGCGCCTTCACCGCGCACTACACGGTGGAGGGCCAGAAGTTCTACGGCCTGGACCTGTCGCAGTGGTTCCCGTATTCGCTGGTGCGCACCTGGCACATCCAGAGCGCGCTGTTCTGGATCGCCACGGGCTTCCTGGCCGCCGGCCTGTTCCTGGCGCCGCTGATCAACGGCGGGCGCGATCCCAAGTTCCAGAAGATCGGGGTGGACATCCTGTTCTGGGCGCTGGTGGTCGTGGTGGTCGGCTCGTTCACCGGCAACTATCTGGCGATCGCGCAGATCATGCCGCCCGAGCTGAATTTCTGGCTGGGCCACCAGGGCTATGAATACGTGGACCTGGGCCGGCTGTGGCAGATCGGCAAGTTCACCGGCATCTGCTTCTGGCTGGTGCTGATGCTGCGCGGCATCGTGCCCGCGCTGCGCCAGCCCGGCGGCGACAAGAACCTGCTGGCGCTCCTGACCGCCTCGGTCGGCGCCATCGGCCTGTTCTACGGCGCCGGCTTCTTCTACGGCGAACGCACCCACCTGACCGTGATGGAGTACTGGCGCTGGTGGATCGTGCACCTGTGGGTGGAAGGCTTCTTCGAGGTCTTCGCCACCACCGCGCTGGCCTTCATCTTCTCGACGCTGGGACTGGTGTCGCGGCGCATGGCCACCACGGCCAGCCTGGCCTCGGCCTCGCTATTCATGCTGGGCGGCATCCCCGGCACCTTCCACCACCAGTACTTCGCCGGCACCACCACGCCGGTCATGGCCATCGGCGCCAGCTTCTCGGCGCTGGAAGTGGTGCCGCTGATCGTGCTGGGCCACGAGGCCTGGGAGAACTGGCGCCTGAAGACCCGCGCGCCCTGGATGGCCGACCTGAAGTGGCCGCTGATGTGCTTCGTGGCGGTGGCCTTCTGGAACATGCTGGGCGCGGGCGTGTTCGGCTTCATGATCAACCCGCCGATCTCGCTGTACTACATCCAGGGCCTGAACACCACGCCGGTCCACGCGCACGCGGCCCTGTTCGGCGTGTACGGTTTCCTGGCGCTGGGCTTCACGCTGCTGGTGCTGCGCTACATCCGACCGCAATACGCGCTGAATCCCGGCCTGATGAAACTGGGCTTCTGGGGCCTGAACATCGGCCTGGCGCTGATGATCTTCACCAGCCTGCTGCCGGCCGGACTGATCCAGTTCCACGCCAGCGTCAGCGAAGGCATGTGGTACGCGCGCAGCGAAGCCTTCATGCAGCAGGACATCCTGAAAGCCCTGCGCTGGGGCCGCACCTTCGGCGACGTGGTGTTCCTGCTGGGCGCGCTGGCGCTGGTGGCGCAGGTGATCCTGGGCCTGGCCAGCGGCAAGCCGGCCGCGCCCAAGCCCGGCCTGCAGACCCGTCCGGCGCGCGGCTGACGCCGGAACCGGCGGCGACACGCAAGCCGCCGACCCCGCCGAGGACATGGTCCCCGGCGGGGCCTTTGCGTTTCCGGCGCGGGCGTTGCCCTGCCTGCGCCAACTTGCGCCAGCGCAAAGAGGCCGGACCCGCCACCGGGTCCAATATCCGCATGCGCCGGAGCCTGCCGGCTCCGGGCGTCGAGGAGCTTACGCATGCACGCCCGCCCGCTGGTCCTGGCCTTGCTGTTGTCGCTGTCCGCCTGCGGCGGCGACCGGTCCCGCGCCCCCCTGCCCCCGATGAGCCGGCTGCCGCCGGGCGAGGTCTCGTACACGCCGCCCGGCGAGGCGCTGCGCAAGGGCTATCCGGTGGCGCCCGCGCCGCTGACGGCGCGCTTTCCGAACGGCCTTGCCATCATGACGCGCCAGGTCAGCCAGGCCGAGTACGCGGCCTGCGTGCGCGCCGGCGGCTGCAGGACGCCCGACCCCGCGCAGCGCGGCGCCACGGCGCCGGACATGCCGGCCGCCGGGATCAGCTGGAGCGACGCCTCCGCCTATGCCGCCTGGCTCTCGGCCGCCACCGGCCGCCAGCTGCGGTTGCCGACCTATGCGGAATGGGTCTACGCGGCCGGCCCGGCGTTCATCGATGATGCGCTCGCCCCGTCAGCCGACGACGGCGATCCGGCGCAGCGCTGGCTGGCCGAATACGACCAGCAGGCGCGGCGCGCGCAGGCGGGTGAGTCCGTCGAGCTGCGACCCTTCGGCGGCCACGGCGCCAATCCGGCCGGATTGCAGGACATGGCCGGCAGCGTGTGGGACTGGACCAGCGACTGCCACACGCGCCGCGTGCTGGACGCGGCGCCCGGCGAGGCCGGACAGGAGGCGGGCAACTGCGGCATCCGCGTGGCCGCCGGCCGGCATATCGCCTATCTGCCGGACTTCATCCGCGACCCCAAGAGCGGAGCCTGCTCGGTGGGCCTGCCGCCCGCCAACCTGGGCCTGCGGCTGGTGCTGGCGGACTAGGGCTGGCGCATGCCGGACAGCAACTGCCGGTACAACCTCGCATCCTCGTCGTCGTAGCAACAGAACACCACGCGGCGCAGCGACGATCCCTCGCTTTCCTGCATGGCCTGCCGGACCGCGGCCACCGCGATGGCCGCGGCCTCTTTCCTGGGGTAGCCATATACGCCCGTGCTGATGGCGGGAAACGCGATCGAGCCCAGGCCCTTTTTCACGGCCAGGCGTATGGACTCGCGGTAGCAGGAAGCCAGCTTCGCCGCCTCGTTGTTCCCGCCGCCCTGCCACACCGGCCCCACCGTATGGATCACGTGACGAGCCGGCAGCCGGTGGCCGGCGGTGATCTTGGCCCGGCCGACCTCGCAGCCGCCCAGCTTGGCGCACTCGGCCAGCAAACCCGGCCCCGCCGCCTGGTGTATCGCGCCGTCCACGCCGCCCCCGCCCAGCAACGAAGGCTTGGCGGCATTGACGATCGCATCGACGTTCATCCTGGTGATGTCGCCGGTGACATGCTCCATCACCGGCGCGGGCAGGCCCGGACGGGAAGCGGCGTCCAGCGGGACGCCGGACGGCGGCATGACGGACCCGCCATCCTGCGGCGACGCGGATCGCGCGCCGCCGGCGGGCCTGCCGCCAGCGGCCGCGCCGGCTGGAACCGGCCGCGACACCTGATCGTTCAACAAGCCCAGCCAACTCTGTTGCTGCCGAGGCAGCGGCTCCCTGAGCACGCGCGCGATTCCCGCGGCCACGGCGCTGCGGTCCCAGGACTGGAACTCCGAAATCAACCGGACCATGGCTGCTTCCTTCATCGCCGGCGTTGCGCCCGTGCGTTCCAGCCTGGCCCAGGCGTTGCGCAGCTGCCGGCGATAGTCCTCGCCCCGCTTGTCCTTCAGCGCGCAGCCGGTCAGGCATCCCAGCAGGTTCGCCATGTGGCGGTCGACAGCGCAGCGCTGCCCCTGGTCGCGCAACGCCACCCGACGCGCGGGGCTCATCGACAGCCGGCACGTCAACGCCGTCAACGCCGCCCTGACGGAACACAGGAACTTGCGCATGCCGCTCAACCTGGGGCCCGCGGCGGTCGCATCGGGTGGGGCGTACTGCACATTGCCGAACTTGCCGAGCGGCGCGGCTCGCGGGCTCAGGACGCGCTCGGCCTTCCACTTCTGCTTTTGCAGCGCTGAGTCATATAGGGAAATCATGCCGTCTCCACGGGGTGGTTTTCATCCACGCCATGAGTAACCGGCCGGCCGGCGCGGGTTCCTGGCCCGCGCGCCCTCACTCCCCGCCGCCGCCCGGTCCCGCGAGGCGGAAGCAACGGCGAATCAGCCCGACAGCGCGTGCGCCCCGACCCTCTGCGCACCGTCCGCCGGCGGTCCATCGATACAGGACAGGCAGCCCGCGCAGTCGCGCAGCCCGGCCGGCGCCGCCGACGACAGCCGCGCCAGCGCCGCCGGCGAGCGCAGCACCACGCGCTTGCGGCCGCAGTCGACGATGCCGCGCTGCTTCCAGTCGTTGAGCAGCCGGCTGACCGTGTGCAGCGTGGTGCCGGTCAGCTCGGCGATGTCCTGCCGCGTGATCGGAAAGCCGATGCCGATGCCGTCGGCCACCGGCTGGCCCGACTGCTCGAACAGGCGCAGCATGGCGCGCGCCACGCGCTGCTCGACTTCGTCGGTCGACAGTTCCTGGATGCGCAGATGCGCGTCCTGCAGCCGCCGGCCCATGGTCTGCAGCGCGGCGGCGTTGAGCCGGGGATGGCTGGCGGCGAATTCATCCCAGGCCGCCGCCGGCCAGGCCAGGCAGACGCTTTCCTGCACCGCCACCACCGACGCCGGATAACAGGCCTGGCGCATGGCCCGCGCCAGCCCGAACAGATCGCCCGGATTGACGTAGCGCACCAGCACCTGTTCGCCGTCCGGCGTGACCTGCGTCACCTTCAGGCAGCCGTGCAGCAGCACGAAGAAATGCGCGGCCGGCTCGCCCTGATGGAACGCCGCCGTCCCCGCGTCCAGCCGGCAAGGCTGGGCGCCGAGCAAGGCGGCCTGCAATTCCGCATCGGACAAGGGCCGGAACAGGTCCAGGTTGCGCAGGAGGGCATGGCACAAGGGCGTGGGCATCGCGGTCCGTCCGGGTCGAGGTGGGCACGGTTCCATGGTGGCATCGCCCCCCTGCGCTGGCAATGCGCGCCCGGGCGCGTCCTGCCCCGCAGTTTGCGCTACAGCAAAGAAGGGGCGGCCCGCGTGGCCTTCAATGAAAGCGCCGGCTCGAACGGCTGTTGAGGAAACCGAAAACAGGAGTTGCACATGAAAGTCTTCCGCCCCACTTTGCTTGCCGCGGCCCTGATCGTCACGCTGCCCGCCAGCCTGGCGCATGCCCAGAACGCCGACCAGCTGCCCCGCGCCAAGGTCGCCCTGGTCGCCCCGCCGCAAGTCCACCCGCATGAGCAGGTGGCCAAAGGCGGCCCCAAGGTGGTCGAGTTCACCATGACCATCGAGGAAAAGAAGATGGTGATCGACGACAAGGGCACCACGCTGCAGGCCATGACCTTCGACGGCTCCATGCCCGGCCCCACGCTGGTGGTGCACGAGGGCGACTATGTGGAACTGACCCTGGTCAACCCCGCCACCAACGCCATGCCGCACAACGTCGACTTCCACGCCGCCACCGGCGCGCTGGGCGGCGCCAAGCTGACCAACGTCAACCCCGGCGAACAGGCCACGCTGCGCTTCAAGGCCGATCGCAGCGGCACCTTCGTCTACCACTGCGCGCCCGAGGGCATGGTGCCCTGGCACGTCGTGTCCGGCATGAGCGGCACGCTGATGGTGCTGCCCCGCGACGGCCTGAAGGATCCCGACGGCAAGCCGCTGCGCTACGACCGCGTCTACACCATCGGCGAGTTCGACCTCTACATCCCCAAGGACGAAAAGGGCAAATACAAGGACTACAAGACCCTGGCCGAAAGCTATGGCGACACGGTGGAAGTCATGCGCAAGCTGACACCGTCCCACATCGTCTTCAACGGCAAGGTCGGCGCGCTGACCGGCGCCAACGCGCTCACGGCCAAGGTCGGCGAGACCGTGCTGCTGATCCATTCGCAGGCCAACCGCGACACGCGCCCGCATCTGATCGGCGGCCACGGCGACTGGGTCTGGGAAACCGGCAAGTTCGGCAACCCGCCGCAAAAGAACCTGGAAACCTGGTTCATCCGCGGCGGCTCGGCGGGCGCGGCGCTCTATACCTTCAAGCAGCCGGGCGTGTACGCCTACCTGAACCACAACCTGATCGAGGCCTTCGAGCTGGGCGCGGCCGGGCACATCAAGGTCGAGGGCAAGTGGAACGACGATCTGATGAAGCAGATCAAGGCGCCCGGCCCGATCCCGCGCTGAGCCGCGCCCGCCCCGCAACCGCCCTTCGAGGACCGATGCCATGACCCAAGCAGCAAGACTCGTCCTGTTGGCCGTGCTGGCCGCCCTGCCCGTGGCGTCGGCCCGGGCGGACGCCACTGCACAGACCGTCAACCCCGCCGGTGAAAAACTCTACAAGTCCGCTTGTGTGGTGTGCCACGCGTCCGGCGTGGCCAATGCGCCCAAGCTGGGAGACCGCCAGGTCTGGGCGCCCTACGCCGCCCGGGGCGCCGACGCGCTGCTGGCCACGGTGCTCACGGGCAAGGGCGCCATGCCGCCGCGCGGCGGCTCCTCGGCGGACGAGGCGACCCTGCGCGCGGCCGTGGAGTACATGCTAAGCTCGGCGCGCTGATCCCGCACAGGCGCGGACGCCCAGGCGGCGGCCTTTCCCGGCGGGGCCTGAACCGCGTTGCGGGCCTGCGCCCGCCGCCCTGACCACGAACCCTCGCGGTCGCCTTCCCGGAGTCCCCGTCATGCCTCTCGAAACCTGGCTGGCCTTCCTGGGCGCCTCGGCCCTGCTGCTGGTGCTGCCCGGCCCCACCATTCTCACCGTCATCAGCTATTCCATCACGCACGGCCGGCGCGCCCGCCTGCCGCTGGTGCTGGCCGTGGCGCTGGGCGATTCCACCGCGCTGCTTTTGTCTCTGGTCGGCCTGGGCGCGCTGCTGTCGGCCTCGGCGTTCTGGTTCACCGTGGTCAAGACCGTGGGCGGTCTGTACCTGCTGTACCTGGGCTTCAAGCTGCTGCGCGCCGGCGTGGCGCCGGCCACGCTGCCCCAGGCGGGCGAGGCGGGATCGCGCTGGAAGCTCTTTGCCAACACCTATCTGGTGACGGCGCTGAATCCCAAGGGCATCATCTTCTTCGTCGCCTTCCTGCCGCAGTTCATCGACCCGGCCGGCGACACGGTGCGCCAGATGTGGATCCTGTCGGCCACCTTCGTGACCTGCGCCGGCCTGAACGCCGCCGCCTACGCGCTGTTCGCCGGCCAGGCGCGCCGCCTGCTGGCCTCGCCGCGCGCGCAGCGCGGCTTCAACCTGGGCGGCGGCGCGCTGCTATCGGCCGCCGGCGTCTGGGCGCTGCTGGCGCGGCGGGCCTGAGGCCCGCCGTACCCGTCAGGGCAAGGCCGCCGACACGGCCTCGGGATCGATGCCGTAGCGCTGGATGGCGTCCGCCGCCAGCTCCCTCGGCACCACGCCGTCGTCGGCCAGCGCCTTCAGGGCCGCCAACGCGATGTGGTGGCGGTCCACCTCGAAGAACGCACGCAGCGCCTGGCGCGTGTCCGAGCGGCCGAAGCCGTCGGTGCCCAGCGTGACGTAGCGCCGCCCCGCCGTGAAGGGGCGGATCTGCTCGGCCACCGTCTTCATATAGTCGGTCGCCGCCACCACCGGTCCCTGGGTCGCGGCCAGGCAGGTTTCGGCATGGCCGCGCCGCGCGTCCTGCAACGGATGCAGGCGGCTCCAGCGTTCGCATTCCTGGCCCTCGCGCCGCAGCTCGGTGTAGCTGGTGACGCTCCAGACATCGGCCTGCACGCCGAAGTCCTGCGCCAGCAGGTCGGCCGCCGCCATCGCCTCGCGCAGGATCGCGCCGCTGCCCAGCAGCTGCACCCGCGTCTCGCCCGACCCGCCCTCGCGCACACGATGCATGCCCTTCAGGATGCCTTCCTCGGCGCCTTCTGGCATGGCCGGGTGCTCGGTCTTTTCGTTGATCAGGGTCAGGTAGTAGAAGACGTCTTCCTGTTCCTGGTACATGCGCCGCATGCCGTCCTGCACGATCACCGCGATCTCGTAGGCATAGGCCGGATCGTAGGCGCGACACGACGGGATCACCGAGGCCAGCACGTGGCTGTGGCCGTCGTCGTGCTGCAGGCCCTCGCCTTCCAGCGTGGTGCGGCCCGAGGTCGCGCCCAGGAGGAAACCGCGCGCGCGGATGTCGCCGGCGGCCCAGGCCAGATCGCCCACGCGCTGGAAGCCGAACATCGAATAGAAGATATAGAACGGGATCGTCGCCAGCCCATGCGTGCTGTGCGCCGTGGCGGCCGCGATCCAGGATGCCATGGCGCCGGACTCGTTGATGCCTTCCTGCAGGATCTGCCCCTGGCGGTCCTCGCGGTAGACATTGAGCTGGTCGGCGTCCTGCGGCGTGTACAGCTGGCCCACGTGCGAATAGATGCCGACCTGGCGGAACATGGCGTCCATGCCGAAGGTGCGCGATTCGTCGGGCACGATGGGCACCACGCGCTTGCCGATGCCGGGATCCTTCAGCAGCTGGCCCAGCAGCCGCACGAAGGCCAGCGTGGTCGAGAACTCGCGGCCCTCGCTGCTCTTGAGCAACGAGGCGAAGGCCTCCAGCGGCGGCGTGGCCAGCGGGCCGGGGCCGGCCGGACGGCGCGGCAGATGGCCGCCCGCGCGCTGGATGGCCGCGTCGAAATAGGCCTGCTCGGCGCTGCCCGGCGCCGGCTTGATGTACGGAATCTGCTCCAGCTGATCGTCGGGCACCGGGATGGAGAAGCGGTCGCGGAACGCGCGCACGGCCGGATCCGCCATCTTCTTCTGCTGGTGGTTGGTGTTGGCCGCCTCGCCGGCCGCGCCCATGCCGTAGCCCTTGACCGTCTTGGCCAGGATGACGGTGGGCCTGCCGGTATGGCGCAGCGCGGCTGCATAGGCCGCGTATACCTTGGCCGGATCGTGGCCGCCGCGATGCAGCGCGCCGATCTGCTCGTCGCTCAGGTGCGCCACGCGCTCCAGCAGCACCGGATCCGCGCCGAAGAAATGCTCGCGCACATAGGCGCCGCCGCGCGCCTTGAACACCTGGTACTCGCCGTCCACGCACTCCATCATGCGGCGGCGCAGACGGCCGTCATGGTCCTGGGCCAGCAGCGCGTCCCAGTCGCCGCCCCAGACCACCTTGATCACGTTCCAGCCGGCGCCGCGATACACGCTTTCCAGCTCCTGCATGATCTTGGCGTTGCCGCGCACCGGACCGTCCAGGCGCTGCAGGTTGCAATTGACCACGAAGATCAGGTTGTCGAGCTTCTCGCGGCCGGCCATGGCCACGGCGGCCAGCGTCTCGGGCTGGTCCTGCTCGCCGTCGCCCAGGAATCCCCAGACCTTGCGGCCCTGCGCGGGAATCAGCTCGCGGTCTTCCAGGTAGCGCATGTAGCGCGCCTGGTAGGCGGCCATCAACGGGCCCAGGCCCATCGACACGGTCGGGAACTGCCAGAAGCCCGGCATGGTGCGCGGGTGCGGATACGAGGCCAGCCCGCCGCCGCCGATCTCGCGGCGGAAGCGGTCCAGCTCGTCTTCCGACAAGCGGCCTTCCAGGTAGGCGCGCGCGTAGATGCCGGGCGCCGAATGGCCCTGGATGTACAGCATGTCGCCCAGGAACTCGGGCGTGGCGGCGCGGAAGAAATGGCGGTAGCCGGTTTCATACAGCGTGGTCGCCGACGCATAGGTGGCGATGTGCCCGCCCACGCCCGAGGTCTTGCCGGCGCGCAGCACCATGGCCATGGCGTTCCAGCGCAGATAGGCGTCCAGCCGCAGCTCCAGGCTGGTGTCGCCGGGGAAGGCATCCTGGGCCGAGACCGGAATCGTGTTGATGTAGGGCGTGGTGTTGGGCGCGGCGTAGCGGCCCGCGCCAGCGCGGTCCTGGTCGATCAGCTGATCCAGCAGGTAGTGCGCGCGCGGCCGGCCTTCGTGCGCGACCACGGCCTGCATCGCGTCCAGCCATTCGCGGGTTTCCTGGGGATCGAGGTCCGTGGGTTCCAGCGGCATGTCCATGTGTGTCCTCCATGTCGGGCGCGAGCAAGGCGCCGGACCGGGGTCCGTCATCGCCATTTCGCATTGTGAATTGCAATTGCATTATGTGCAATTGCAATCGTAGGAGGACTTCTAAACAATTGCAAGTGCAATTATTTGACGATTCGAATCCGACGCGCGGGCGCGCGCTGCCCTATACGCGCGATGCGCGCATGCGAATGCGGCGCCAATGCATCGCCGCCTTTACAATCCGGGCTGCACATTCCCACCGATGAATCAAGGAGCCGACCGCATGGCCACAGGCAAGCCCGATGCCTGGAGCCTCTTCCTGACTGCGCATGCGCTGGTGGTGGAAGAGATAGAAAAGCGACTGTCCGCCGCGGACCTGCCGCCGCTGGCCTGGTACGACGCGCTGTGGGCGCTGGAACGCGCGCCGGAAGGCACGGCGCGCATGTACGAAATGGCCGAGCGCATGGTGATCGCGCGCTACAACCTGACGCGCCTGATGGACCGCATCGAAGCCGCCGGCCTGGTCGAGCGCTTCCGCTCGGAAGAAGACCGCCGCGCCACCTACGCGCGGCTCACGCCCAAGGGCCGCGCGCTGCGCCGCGAGATGTGGAAGGTATACGGACCGGCCATCGACGAGCTGTTCCTGTCGCAGTTGCCCGAAGCGCAGCAGGACGCCATGGCCGAGCAATTCCGCCATATCGCGCGCCATGTGCGCGCGCTGTCACGTTCAAAGGCCGGCTGAGCGCCGGCGCCCTGCTCCGGCCTCCTCCTACAACTGATCCAGCCCGTAGCGCCGCAGCCGGTCCAGGTCCAGCACCTTGATCTGGTTGTAGGCCAGCGCCAGCACGCCCTGGTCGGTCAGCGCCTGCAATGCCTGGTTCACGCGCTGGCGCGACAGGCCGGTCAGATAGCCCAGCTCTTCCTGCGAGATCGTCAGCGTCAGATCGGTGGACGGATACAGCTGCGGATTGAACAGCTGCGCCAGCGACTGCGCCACGCGCGCGTCGGCGTCCAGCAGCCGGTGGTTCTGGATCGACGCGATGAATTCGCCCATGCGGTCGTTCAGCTGGCTGATGACGAAGTGCGAGAACGGCAGGCTGGCCGCCAGCAGCGCGTGAAACGTGGCGGCCGGCACCAGCATGACCAGCGAAGGCTGGATCGCCACCACGTCGTACTTGCGCAGCTCGCGCTTGATCACGCTGCCCTCCCCGAACCAGCCGCCGCGCGGCACGCCGGAGAACGTGCAGCTGCGGCCCGACTCGTTATAGATGGCGAGCTTCAACAGCCCGCTGTGCACGCCCAGCCAGTGATCCGACGGCGCGTTGCGCCGCGCGATCCAGGCGCCGCCCTGCACATGCTCGGCGCGCGACGTGGCCAGCACCAGCTGCTGGTGCGCGGGGTCGAGCGCGCCGAACCAGGCGCAATTCCCGAAGAGCCTTGCAAGTTCTTCAGGGGAAACAATGTTTGAAACATCGGACATGGGAAGAACCGTGTAAAACTGGAGGTTTCCGCGCCGGCGGGCAGTCTGTCATGCAGGCGACAGACGCCATTTTCCGGCGGCCGATAAGCTAGGGCCTGTTGACACTGAAAATGGCCTCGCACAGGCGGGAAATCGGGAGTCAGGCTAGGCGCGGC